>CATPAV010000139.1 GCA_955652245.1 uncultured Candidatus Udaeobacter sp.
CGCTCTTGGATCTGCCATATCTAAAGCGACGACAAATTGGGGTTCAGCGCTGGGCGCGATGAAAAATTTTCCATTCTTTGAAATCGCCCACTTGCTCGTGCCTCTCAAGCACGTTGCCAGCTTCATCGAAGACGCGAATCACAGCGTCATGTGAGCGGCTGAAAAACTTTGCGTAGTTGGCTGCAATGTCGATTGCGTTTGGCTCGCCATACCAAAGCCGACCGAATGGCAACGTGTCGGAAATCAGATCGACGTCGCGATGATCTTTACGCGGTCGAATTTCGTAAACGTGTTGAGAACCGCTCATCGCGCTTGGCCAGCGGTTAGTCTGCGCGTTCTTCGACGGTCTGACTTTCGAGTTCAAGAAACGCTGTCAGCTTTTCGTCGGCACTGAATCTCTTTCTGGCGTTGCTGACAATTTTACTGGCATTGCAGAGCCGCGGCCTGCACGATAAACCACAATGAACTTATCTAAAATTTCGCAGATCATTGTTGTCGGTGTTTGTGCCGGCTCTTTCATTTGCGGCGACGCGAACGGACAAATCACTGGCACGGGAACTACGGGTAGCACCGCCGGCAGTGGCCTAGGCAACGGAAGCGCCGGCGTTATGACTGGAACAGGTCCGGATCCCCTCAACACCTCGACCCCATATGAACAGACTATCACTGAGAGGATGATCGTAACGCCAAACAGCCAACGTAAAAAAGGCGCGAAGGTACGCAAGCGATCAAAAAAGATTGGAAGCAAAACCTCGACAACGCCGAACGCGCCCGCAGCGGCAGCCACTGCCGCTCCATCGCCCAGGTAGGGTGATTGCTCGCCTGGTGTCTCCAGAATACTGCTCGACTTCTGCTCAAGCACATTGCAATGACGAACCCTGCGGCTGCGGCAGCGACGCCGTAATCGGTCACGCAATGAAATGTTTTGATGTTCGGCTCGTTGGACTTGCTATGGTCATAGTGGCGTTGGAGTCCACCGCTGCGGAAACTGGCATCCCACTGGTCGACATCAAGTCGGTGGATCCGACCATCGTCATCGAGTTGCGCTACGGTGGCTCAAACAATCTTACCGGCCGTCGATTATATCCGCTCGGAACGCCCGCCCTTGTCCGTCCGGAAGTTGCCTGGCGTTTGGCGACGGCGCAGGCATTTTTGAAGCGCTACCATTATCGACTGAAAATTTGGGATGCGTATCGCCCTAAATCCGTGCAAGTGCAGCTGTGGCAGGCCGCGCATAACAATGATTATATGGCCGATCCTGGAACCGGTGCCGGCTCCCTACACAGCTGGGGCGTCGCTGTCGATGCGACGCTGGTTGACACATGGAATCGCGCCGTTCGCATGCCCACCGACTTCGATAATTTCACCCCGGCCGCAATGTGGCATTACCGAGGCGCTGACCCCGAGATCCGGTCGCATTTGCATTTGCTCCAGATCGCAATGATAAATGCCGGTTTTTACGGACTGCGAACTGAGTGGTGGCACTTCACAATCGCCGAGTGGCAAAAATATTTGCCTCGCGAGGAAGCAGA
Organism: uncultured Candidatus Udaeobacter sp.; assembly: GCA_955652245.1. Classification (GTDB taxonomy): domain Bacteria; phylum Verrucomicrobiota; class Verrucomicrobiia; order Chthoniobacterales; family UBA10450; genus Udaeobacter. The sequence goes on from CATPAV010000139.1 coordinate 1,533, forward strand.
GCGCTTTCCGCGAATCGATGAGCTGTTCCGGCGCTACGGATAACCTTTGATCGCCGCATGGCCGAACACCAACGAGGATGCAATCACACCACGCACCGTTTCGGCGCGAAACTGGAGCTCGTCGGAGCGAAACAGTTACCCCCCCATGATCGAAGCGCGCTGGAACCTCAGCTCAAACGCAAAAAAATCCGCAGCTCGCGATTTTCGCATCGAACTCAACAGAGAATTCAAATGAGTGAGAGCAGTCCCGAGGGGTTGGTTCCGGGTCTAGCGCTGGCCGACCCACACTCCAACAAGGGCGCCACCAGCGGAACTGTGACAGTCTTTGTGTTTGAAAGTCCTCGACTTGTTAGCCAAAAACCCGTAAGATGCCCATATGTTCCCCAAATCATATAGTATTAGCTTCGTTGGCTTATTCCTTGTACCGTTCAGTGCCTGGGCCGGGACGTCCGCTTTTGACGGGGTTGTGAAGGATCCCGCCGGGCATCCCGTCAAAGGCGCCGATGTCCGGATTGAAGCAACAAACGGAAGTAATTTTTCCAGGATTGTTAAGACCGATGCCACCGGCCATTACACCTCCGATGGCCTTCCAGCTGGCATTTACAAAGTCAGTCTCGTTGTCAATGGAGCCGTCAAGGCATCGATCCTCAATGCCTCCACGCAGTCTGGCAAACACACTCAGCTCAACTTTGAGCTGACCCCAAAAACAAAGTTCGTCAAAACACACAAGGTTTGGATTGCGCCCGACACCGGAACTCACATCGGCGGCGGTCAATGGATCGACGTGGATGATAACGGCAATCCCGTCAACAATACTGGAGTGAGCAGCGTCGATAAATTTAGGACAATCCAACCGACGCTCAGGACCTCATACCGCTCGGGTCAATGATTTTCCCAAAGCCCCCAATCGGCGCGATAAGCGCATTCTAAAGCCACGAGACCCGGCCGACCAAACTAGCGAATGGCCCGGGCTCGCATTCTACGGCGCACCGGGCCGGCACTACATCGGCTCGACTGAGAATCTTGAGCACCGCCGCGGCGGCAATCATGCGAGCACCGGTTCGTTAGTAATATCGAACTCGTTGCAGCAAAGGAACTCTCTTGTATTAATCATCCATCCGGCAAAAAGACGGTCAGGTTCGGTTTCCGCGGCATTTTGACTGGTTGCGAAACCATGGCGATACGAATTGACCCAGCAGTAAATCGGGCTTGGCCATCGCCTGCAATCGAGCCTTGAAAGAAAATCTTTTCGCGTCGCGACAAACCCGATTTGGGTGTTTCATGTTTCGGATGAAATCGTTTTTGATCTTGCATGTCTTCGGCGCGCTAATCGCCGCCATGGCATACGGCGCGACGGAGTCCGATTTGGCCGCCACCTCAACGAACCAGCTCGCTGTCGATCTTCACCGCCAACTTGCCACAGGCGACGAGAATCTTTGCGTTTCGCCGTACTCAATCGAAAGCGCGCTGGCCATGACGTTCGCCGGCGCGGACGGCCAGACCCGCACGGAGATGGCGCGCGTTCTGCATTTTCCCAGCAACGGTGATGTGCCGGCTTCGTTCGCTTCACTCCAGCATTCTCTGGAAGAAATGAGCGCGAAGACGGCCGAACTCGTAAAAGAATCCAAAAGATTCGGCGGCCCAAGCGAACCGATTACTCTGAACATCGCCAATCGGCTCTTTGCCCAAAAGGGATACGATTTTCGCAACGCTTTTTTGTCGCTTGTAAAACAAGATTACCGCGCGGCATTTGAGCCTCTCGATTTCGTTGCCGATGCTTCCGGGGCTACGCAGCACATCAATAAATGGGTCGCAGATCAAACTGGTGACCGGATTCGCGACCTCATCCCGGCCGGCGCACTCGATGAAACAACGCGACTCGTCCTGGCGAACGCACTTTATCTCAAGGCGTCCTGGGCTGACCCATTTTCAGAGAACGCAACCCACCCGGAACCGTTCCACTTTCATGGAAGCGCCCCTGTCGATGTTCCGACGATGCGGAAAAGAGATGAGCGCTTCGGTTATGCGAAGCGTGAAGGATATAGCGCCGTTAGCCTCCCTTACGCCGGCAATGATCTTCAATTCCTTGTTCTTCTTCCCGACGACGTAAACGGTTTGCGCGCGTTCGAATCGAAGCTGACCAGCGAGATGCTGGCCGGATGCGCTAGGCTCGAAACGCGCGATGTCGATCTTCATCTGCCAAAGTTTAAAATCGAGCCGCCCACGGTAGCTTTGGCGGAAAAATTCGAGGCGCTTGGGATGAAAACAGCATTCGATCAACCGCGGGGAAACGCCAATTTCGACCGGATGGCGCCGCGAAAACCGAACGAATACCTCTATATCTCGCAGATCTTTCACAAAACCTTTATTGCCGTGGACGAAAAAGGAACCGAAGCAGCAGCCGCCACGGCCGTGGCCATGATGGCTACGAGCGCCATGAGGTCGCCCCCGCCGCCGCCGATCAAAGTGAAAGTCGATCGGCCATTCCTCTACGCAGTCCAGCACATCCCGAGCGGTGTCTGCCTTTTCCTCGGTCGCGTAACTGATCCGCGCTAACGTGGACATCGCCACTCTCGCCAATCTGATCAACGCGATCGCCGTGATCGGATCGCGGATTCCCACCGTGAAGATCGTTCCGCTGTATCTTGTCTACGCGACCGGGCTGTCGGTGACATTGGCGCACCGAGGTTTTCACGTTGGTAGTTATCTTGCAATGCCCAAAATATCCCGGGCTGACGCGGCCGACTTCATGTTGAACCAACTGACGAGCGACGCTTATCTCGGTGCTGCGCCTAGTATCGCGTGGTAAAAAACCCGACTGTTGTCTTGGATTCCGGCGGTTACAGACCGCCGCTACAGAAGCGATTCGGACCGGGCGTAACTTAATTCGCCATTCACCACGCGCGCCGCGGATGTGAATGGATGCGGCTCGGTCTTATTTGAATCAACAATGTGAATCACCTCGATGCCGCGCGCTTTCAGATAATCGGAAATGAGCCCGCGATGACAGCGCCACCAAACCGCTTCCGCGCACATAATCGCCGCCAACCCCACTTCGCTCGTAAGATCGACCAGACGCTCGATGCCTTTCTGAAATTCTTCCGTTTCCATGTAATCGGCGTAACCGCGAAAAGATGCATTTCGCCACGTCGTATTGCGCGAAGTGTGTTTCGGTTTTCGTCGTCCACCTAGGTCGGCGAAATGTTCATAACGAATTCTGTGTTGGCCTAACGAATCCGCAAGCGCCTCTTTATTGAATTGCGGATAGCGTCTCGAACCCGGGAAACTGCGTACATCCACAACCAATTTGATTCTGTTCTCTTCAACCAACGAAATGAAATGGTCGATTTTGCGTGTGGAATGGCCAATCGTCCAGAGTCTCACATGAACAGAAAACGGCTGTTTGCGCTGGCTGCAATTCTTTTGATGATCGGCATCGCAGTGCCGTTCGCGATTGGATGGGCGCTGGCTACACCAGTTCAGATAAGCGTGGGAAAAGCTCCCTCGGATCTGGGCGCTGAGACAGTCGAATTCAAAAGCGACTCAGGCGCCATCATCAAAGGCTGGTGGTGTCCGACCGTGAACAGCCGCGGCGTTGTTCTTCTTTTGCCAGGAATCCGCGCGAACCGATTGAGCATGGTGGATCGTGCGCGATTTTTTCGGCGCGGGGGTTATTCAATCTTGCTGATTGATTTTCAGGCAACTGGCGAAACGAAAGGAGATCACATCACGTTTGGCTGGAAAGAGAGTCTCGATGCGCTTGCCGCCGCCGACTTCATTCATCATGTCGATCCATCAGCTCGCATTGCAATAATCGGCAGTTCGCTAGGCGGGGTGGCTGCACTGCTCGCGACGCCGCCGTTAAAAGTTAATGCGCTCATTCTTGAGTCGGTCTATCCGACAATCGAAATCGCAACGCGCAATCGGATAGAAAATTATCTCGGGCCAATCGGCCGGATGTTTGCGCCTTTCTTTTTGATGCAATTGCATCGGCGGATTGGTGTTTCACCTTCGCAATTGCATCCGATCGACCACATTGCGGCGGTGGATTGCCAAGTCCTTATCATGAGCGGCGAGAAAGATCGCAACACCAGACCGGCCGACACACAAAAATTATTTGAGCAGGCTCGATCTCCCAAGCAGCTCTGGTTCGTTCCGAACGCTGGCCATGTCGACCTTCATCGAGCCGCGCCCCAGGAATATGAAAGACGAGTCTTGGCATTTCTCGAGCAGATGGCACAATCCGAGTGAAATGAATAAAATATTCTTATCTGGAATTGTTGGGCTGATTACATTGGCATTGGTGCAAGCAGCTGAGACGCAGAAGCAACCTGTCGCCGGAACGCCGGCGCCGGATTTCAGTCTGACGACCAGCGATGGTAGCCAGATCAGTCTGAAAGATTATCGCGGCAAATGGGTGGTGCTCTATTTTTATCCGAAAGATTTCACGAGCGGTTGCACGATGGAGGCCAGGAATTTCCAGCGCGATCTCGCGAAGTTCGAGCAATCGGGCGCAATCGTTCTTGGTGTGAGCGTCGATACCGCGCAATCGCATAAAGATTTCTGTGCGAAAGAAGGGCTCAATTTCAAATTGCTGGCTGACCCAGATGCGAAGGTGTCAACCGAATATGGATCGGTAATGGACTACAAGGGAGAAAAGCTAGCTGCGCGCAATACGTTCATCATCAACCCGAACGGTGAGATCGCCAAAGTTTACACCGGCGTCAAGCCCGCCGACCACAGCGAACAAGTGCTGAAGGATTTGGCCGAGTTAAAGAAGAGTTAATCAACTGGCGGTCATTATGGCAGCGCAAAGAAAATCGATTGATTGCAAGGATCATCCGAGCGAAAAGAACTGCTCGCTGAAAATTTCAGGCACAGAGCAAGAAGTGCTAGATGCGGCGGTGCAGCATGCTGTTTCAGCCCACGGTCACGAGAATTCCCCGGAGCTGCGCGACCAGATCAACTCGATGCTCAAGGACGAAGCCGCTTGAGCTTCATGCAAGTTTTTGGGTGAAATGAAGGGGCACCACCGGCTCTGGCAACGGAAGCTTGTTGGCCGCGTCTTCTGTCTTCGGTGACTAAATCCGTTTGGTCAATTGGAGAATGGTAAGTCCATGCACCAAACGCGCATCGCGCTCGCGTTTGTTGCTGCGTATTTCATTTTGATCTTTTTCGCGCACTTGCCGGATCATCTGATTCTCTTTCCAACTAGGGCGTCAATCGATGCAGGCGGGGCCGTCCGAAAAACGATTCCGTTCCAGAACGGCGAATTGGAATTATGGACGGCAATATCGCGTCGAGCGCAACAAAACGGCCGCGTGGATACGTACGTTTTGCGGTTCTACGGCAACGCGGACCGCGCGGAGCGCTGGGTCGCAGCCGAAGCCGACGAATGGAACAATCGAGCGGTCGAGATCTGGGGAATGAATTATCCCGGATTCGGCGGCAGCACTGGGCCGACGCGGCTTTCGCGAATTGGGCCGGCAGCGCTCACGGCGTTCGACGAATTGCAACGTCATTCGAATGGCCAGCCAATTGTGCTCTACGGCGCGAGTCTCGGCGCATCCACCGCGCTCCATCTTGCTGCGCATCGGCCCGTCGCCGGATTGATCCTGCATAATCCTCCGCCGCTGCGCCAAATGATCTTGCGTCAGTTTGGCTGGTGGAATCTCTGGTTGTTGGCGGGTCCCATCGCGTTGCAGATTCCGCGAGATCTCGACAGCGTTTCAAATGCGAAGGCGATTCATGTGCCCGCGATCTTTTTGCTTGCGGACAAAGATGAAGTGGTCGCGCCTCGCTTTCACCGGCTCGTGGTCGAGGCTTACGCTGGTGAAAAGCGCGTGATTTCGCTGCCTGGCGCTTATCACAACGATCCGATCGAAGGCGCAGCGCTAGCAGATTTGAATCGTGCTCTCGACTGGTTGTTGCTCAGAGGCGCAAGCCGCTGAAACGTGATACATTAAACATTCGATTTACCCGATCTTCTTCCGAAATCGCAGCGCACAGAGCACGAAAAGCAAGATCGACATTAAAATGAGCACCGCGAGATGGGGCCAGTATTCGAAAAAATGTGCGCCGCGCAGAATGATTGCGCGCATGAGCGAGATGAAATAGGTGGTCGGGAAAAGCGCGCCGAGGGCGTAAAAAATCCAGGGCATGGTTTCGCGCGGGAAAATAAAGCCGGAAAAGAAAACGCTCGGCAAAAGGAAGACCATCGACATCTGCAGCGCTTGCATTTGATTCTCGGCTTTCGTTCCAACGAGCAGGCCGAGGCTGAGGAGCGCGAAGACATAAACAAGCGTTGAAAACATCATCGCTCCAATATTTCCGGCGATCGGCACGCTGAAGACGAAGCGCATAATGATGAAAAGGACCGTCGCCATCGTCATGCCGATGCATAGGTACGGGACGAGTTTACCGAGCATGAGGCCCGCGCGGCTCAACGGGCTGACGAGCAATTGCTCGAGAGTTCCACGTTCGCGTTCACGGACGAGGGCCATGGCGGTAGCGACGGTTGTGCCGATTTGCAAAACAACCCCGATCACACCCGGAACATAGAAGTTCGGGCTGCGCATCGCCGGGTTGTAAAGCATCTGCGGGCGCACATCGATTGGGACGCCGTGCCGGCCGGTTTCACGCAACAGCGATTCGACGGATTGCGTCAAGGCGACTCCTAACGCCGTGTTGAGTGCTTGCAGCGCGGTCGTGGAATTCGAACCGTCCACCAGCAACTGGACCTGGGCTGGATTGCCGGCATGCAGATCGCGAGTGAACGTCGGGGGAATTTGCAGCCCAACGTTAGCGCGGCCTTTCCGAATTTCGCTCGCGAGTTGGTCCAGGCTCTGGACCTCGCCGACCACGCGAAACGTTTCCGTGTTCACGAAGCGATCGATTAACTGGCGGCTCTCGACGGTGCGATCCTCATTGTAGATGACCATCGCCATGTGCTTGACGTCGGTGTCGAGCGCGTAACCAAACGCGACCATCTCGATTAGCGGCGGAAAAAACATGAAGAAAAGCGTCATCGGGTCGCGCCAGACCACGATGAATTCTTTAAACAAGATGGCGCCGAGCCCGCGAAAGGGTTTGTGTTTCATCACGCGGCTTTCTGTTGTTCGCTGGCGCGTTTCGCCGAAAGTTCGACAAAAACATCTTCGAGCGACGGCCCGATCTCATGAATCTCTGCATGGCTAATGCCGGCGCTGTGCAACTTTTCTTCAATGTGCGCGCGCTTGACGCTTTCATCGACAAGCAAATGCATCGATTGACCAAACACGGTCGCGCTCCGCACGCCGCGGAGTTGATGAACAGCTTGAAGCGCCGTCGTGACATGATCGCAGGTCACATCGAGCCGCCGCGTCC
>CATPAV010000140.1 GCA_955652245.1 uncultured Candidatus Udaeobacter sp.
ATGTTGAATAATAGGCTCCTCAATATTGTCTAACCTCTTAATGGAAAATTGATGGAAAACTATGAAACGAATTCTATATTCAATATGCATCGGAAGTCTCGCGCTGGGGCTCACAGCGTGGGGTCAGCCAATCAACGACACGAGGCCTGACAGAGCGAAGGCGCATCGAACACCAAATCTTCGGGCGACAAGGTCTCCGAACACCGGTGCGGTGACGGCCGGGCATCGTTACACTTCGCCCGCATTTCTGCAGCGGACATACATAACGCCGCGCACTAATTCAAACGCGGTGGTTAACCAAGACGCCCGAATGCGAGCGTTTCGCGAGCGAAACTTGTCGAGCAATCAAGAGCTTCGCGCGCGGAGTAATGTTGTCGTCGATCGCGACCGAAACTTCGCGATCAATCGGACAAGAAACTTCGACGTTAATCGTAATCGCAATACAGACGAGTTTCGTGCTCGCAACAGCTTAGCGATCAATCGCGATCGAAACTTCGCGGTCAATCGGACAAGAAATTTCGACGTTAATCGTCGGGGCAATTTGACGATTAATAATAACTTCCGCAGTGGCGCGTTTCGCGGCCAACAGTATGCGGCCTTCCGCGATTACCAGAGACAATGGCACGATCGTGGTTGGTGGGGAAGCCATTACGATCGGATTGTCTTTGTGAGCGGCGGCTGGTATTACTGGAATGCGGGCTACTGGTACCCGGCATGGGGTTATGACTCCTATGCTTATTATCCGTACGATGGCCCAATCTACGCCTACAATGGATTGGCTCCCGACCAAGTAATTGCTGATGTTCAGTCACAGCTGCAGCGCGACGGTTATTACGATGGACCGATCGATGGGATCCTTGGACCGATGACCCGAGATGCCATTGCAGCCTTCCAGGGGGACAACGGATTGGCGGTCACATCGGCAATCGATGAGCCGACGCTTGCCACGCTGGGCATATCGTAACTTATCGGAGCATGAGAGCCGTGCGATGTGTTCCACCATGCGGCCCTTTTTTCTGAGAAGCGAAACCTAATTATGCCAGAGACGCGTGCTACCCCGGCGGTTTCTGTGGTCCGCCCGGCTTTGCGGCTTCGCCAGGTTTTTGTGGCGCAGCGTCCGCTGGTGCGCCGCCGGGAAGCTCAGCGTTCGCTGGAATCGTGAGCAGATCATGCTCGGTATATGATTCCGGATGGCTCGCGAGCTCTTTGCGCAAAGCGGCAATTTGTTCGGCCGTGACCGGGCTCGCACTGTTGCCCCAGTCAGTTCGCTCGTAAGTGAGGACGTCGGCGATCTTTTGGTCGGGCAGTGTCTTGTCCCATGGTTGCATCACCGCCGTCCCAAATTTTTGGCCTTTGACAGTGACTGGGCCTTGTAAACCTTTGAGGACTATCATGGCCGGACGACGCGACCCGCCGGTTGTAAACTCCGATCCCGCCAGCGGCGGATACTGACCCGGGACACCAAGTCCATTCGCTTGATGACAAGTCTGACAGTTGGCCGCGAAAATCTTTTTGCCGCGGTCGTGCGGAGTTAGCTCGGCTTGCTGCTGCTCACCCTGGGGGCCGGCACCCTTTTTCGCGACGCGCGGTGCGCCGCCGAGGGGGTCGAGCCCGTCGCCGCTGAAATTCCCCGAGTAACGTCCCAGATAAGCGCCGCCGAAAAACACCGCCAGTCCGTACACTGCGATCAACCAGATTGAGAGCGGTTCGGCTCCCACGCGAGGCTCGCCTTTTTCACGCTGGATGGCGGCGTGTACCTGCTGCACTTCTTCCTGCTCACCGTAATCCATTCCCTGACGAACACGCGATGCGGGACTGGGAACTTTCTCGTTCATTGCGTCGCTCCCTTTCCCGGCGCGGGTGATGGCGCTGGCGCGGCTGACCTGACTTCTTTTAAAGGATGCGATTGATTGAGCGACATCAAATAGGCGACGAGACATTTCGCGTCATAAGTGGGAACAACCTCCCACCCCTCGCGTGGCGCATCGGAGCCGGTAAGCTCCAAAGCATCGGCCGAAGGCGCATCAGTGATGCCGCGTTTTTGATAAAGAAAACGATAGGCCGGCATGTCTGAATCGATGTTGATACTGCGCGGCGAATAAAGATGTCGATGATGCCAGGCAGCGGAGTAGCTCGCTGGCTCGCCACTTATTGGCCCGATTGGGGGATGACCGGGGAATGCAACCTTGACCGCTACTCTGGTTGCCGGCGCGCTGGGGCCAGGCAAAGCCGCGACCGGCGTTGCTGATGGAGCCGGACTCGCATTTGCCGCCGCCGGTGCTAGTGGCGAAACGGGAGATGCATTCGGAGCCGGAGGCGCCGGCGCTTTCGGCGTCGGCGAAGCGGAAGGCGACGATGTGGATTTTGCAGGCGAACCCGCTGGCCCAGGAGATGCGCTGGGCGCAGGAGAGGCGGCATTTGTTGGAGGCGAATTTGGATTTGCAGCAGACGGAGCAGCGCTCGCTGCAGGCGCGGCTGCCTGCGGCCCGGGCGAGTTTGCAGGACTGGCGGCTCCAGCGGGCGCTGCGTTCTCCTCTTCCGCTGGCGCGCCCTTACCGACGTTCGCTAGATCCGGACCCATGCGCATTTTTCCGAGGAGCACTGGTCGGTCGAAAAGATAATCGCGCGGGGCGCTGCGGCGCTCGCCCCATTTCGGATGCGGGTCGGGGTCACGCGTGCGATCCATGTCCGGCGCCGCATAGTCGGCGCGAATTTGCTGACTGTGACAATAGATGCAGCCGTTCGCGGCATAAACGCGCCGACCTCGCTCGACCATTCCTGATTGCGGGGCGGGATAAACGTCACTCCCATCCTCCTCCATTTGCGGATCGAGATGTCCGATTTGCAGATTCGGGATGACGGTCAATCCCACCCACGAGAAGGCGAACGTGCCGAAAATTCCGAGAAAGAGTGGGACGAGTCCTTTCATAAGTGCGCTTCCGAACCCTCCGCCTCAACTGGATTCAAAAATGTCGGGACGCTCGACGTTCGACCCAAACCGAAAAGCATCAGTCCAAAGTGAAAGGCGAAGATAAAATGCGAAACGGTGAGCAAAAGGCCGGAAAGACTGCGGCCGCGCAGATAGGCAAGCACTGTTTCCGTGCTCTCGCTGAAGGCAAGCGAGGGATTATCCATGTTTGCGCCTTGCAGGAAACCGCCGGCGAGCAGCATGAGCGTCATGAGGCCGATGCCATAGACGGATGCCCAAAAATGCAGTTTGATCAGTGACGCATAGCGCCACTCGCGCCCCACTAGCCGCGGCACGATGTAGTACATCGAACCGAAAATGACCATGGTGAAGAATGCATAAAGACCGAGATGCGAATAGGCGACGCTCACTTGGGTGAAGTTCACGTAGCGTGCCACGGAACGGAGTGAAATGAGCACGCCTACTATGCTGAAGACCGTGTAAGAAATCGCGCCGAATACTGTGAAACGCAGCGTGGGGCTGTAGCGCAAGAGCGGAAAATAGCCTTGCATTGTCATGTGATGATTGAGGCCGACGGTGGCAACCGGAATGATTGTGAGGATCGTCGCCGCGATGCTGGCTGTGATCATCCAGGCCGGAAAGGGTCCATCGACGAGGCGCTGCATGCCGGTCCAGCTTGAGAAAAGCGCGAATGTCCAAAAACCGATCGTCGCCAGATGATAACTGTAAACGGGGCGTCCGATTACTTTGGGAATCATGTAATAGGCAGTGCCGAGCCCGATCGCGCCGAACCAAAGAAAGAGCAAATTATTCGCGTACCACCATCCTACCGCCTCTTGCAACACGCCCTGCACCGGCACGACGAAGAGCATCAACTGCGCAGCCGCGTAGACCCATGGGAACCAGAGAAACGCGCCGAGCAAATACCATTGCGTAATGTAAATCTGATCGCCGCGCCGAAAGCGAAACATAAGCACCGCCCATGAAATAACGAGCGTGTAAGCGACGAAAAGGATGATCGCTGCGTAGCGCGGAAACTCGAGCCATTGATAACCGGTGCTGTCGCCGGCGAGAATTCCGCCCACGCCCAATAGCACGCCCAAATTCCAAAACCCAGCGCCCGCTACCAGCAGAAGCGGATGTCGCAGCACCGTTCGGCACAGCCGCGCCATCAACCAAATTGCGGTGCCCATCCCAGCCATCGAGGCCCAGCCGTAAACCATCACGTTCATGTGCGCGGGGCGCACACGGCCCCATGTCAGGAAACTGATTCCAGAAAACACGTCTGGCGTATGGAGCTTGAATGAAACAAAACCCGCCAGCAGCGTGCCGATGAGCAACCAGGCCATCGCTGAAGTATAAAACATCAACACTGGCACCCGCGTTGACGCATCGATTAATGCGCGCTCCACCTGCTCGACATCAGTCGTCGGCACATCCGTTGGGACTGAGGGCGCTTTTAGCGGAATTTCAGTGGCATCCATGGTGTCATTGAAACATCGACATGTTTATTTGCGACGAAATCAAAATGCTCATGGCGTTTTCCCAGGAACAGGCGATGGAGACCCGGCCGGCGAAGCCGCGGGCAGTGGTGAGAAAGTGGGGCCCGCCGGGTTTGGTTGGGCAGCGGAAGGCGCAGGCGAGGTATTGGGTGAAGCCGACGCGCCGGGTTGCGTTCCGGGTGGGGCAGGCGCCGGATTAACGGCGCCGGCCGGTTGACCGCGACTCTCCGAGCTGGGACTTGCAACTGAAGTAGGTTTTGGTGGGCCGCTCGGCTGCGGCGATGGTGAGGGAGCGGCCGCGCCTCCCGGAGCCTGAGCTTCGAGCGTGGCGATTGGCCCGGCTGGCGCTGGTTTTTGCCGTGCCAGTTCGGCGATGGTCAATTCCACCGCACGCTCAATTGGGACATGGGCGATGCCTTTGTTCTTGTCGATCCAACCGTAAGTGGTCAGAGCTTTGGTGGCTTCGTCGCGCGCAGCCTTCAAAGCATCCGCGCGTTTTTTTGCGCGCGCCTCTTCGTAATTGCTTCCACGCGGCGCCGGACCAATTATCGCGAGCACGATCAAGCCGAATAACGCGAAAAGAAGCACGATCCCGAGCCACGTGGACAAAGGAGCGCGCGAGCGGGCAACTTCTCGAAGAGATTCCGCGTCGGCCATTTCAGTTCGTTAATTTCAGAGATTCAATCAAGCGCGGATCGCGGATCGGAAAGAGAGAAGTCCTGGCCACGATTTGCAGATAAACGAAACCGAGGGTCGCGCCGATAGCGATGAGCGAAACGAAATCCCAAATGCTCACGTGCACGCCGGTGCCATGTAACGCGGGCAAGACGACGATATACATGTCGAGCATTTGCATGAAGACAATCCAGCCCGCGACGTAACAGAGCCGATGGGGCTGCTTCTTGATCGAGCGCAATAGCAAGATCGCAAATGGTCCGAAGAAACGCCCGATGACCAACAGCATGCTCATGGCCCACCAGGATTCAGTGTTTCGGGTGATAAAAAATTGCGTCTCTTCCGGCATGTTTGCATACCAGATGAGCATGTATTGGCCGAAGCCGATGTAGGCCCAAAAAACGCAGAAGGCGAAC
>CATPAV010000141.1 GCA_955652245.1 uncultured Candidatus Udaeobacter sp.
ATACTTCAGCGACGGCATCACTGAGGACATCATTACCGACCTGTCGAAAATCTCCGGGTTATGGGTCGCGGCGCGCAACACCGTCTTCACCTATAAAGGCAAACCGGTAAAGGTGGAGCAGATCGCACGCGATCTGGGCGTGGCTTACATTCTGGAGGGAAGCGTACGAAAGGCCGGCGCACGCGTGCGCGTGACGGGCCAGCTAATCAGCGCCAAGGACGGCGGACACCTTTGGGCCGATCGTTTTGATCGTGACCTGACGGATATCTTTGCCATTCAAGACGAAATCACGCGCGCGATTGTAGAACAGCTCACCGTTAAGCTGCTGCCGCAGGAGAAAAAATCGATTGAGCGGCCGCAGACAGATAACATCGAAGCCTACACTTATTATTTGCGCGGCCGGGAATTCCTTCATCGGCACACCAAGAGTTATTATCAGGTCGCGCGGCGGATGTTCACCAAAGCGATCGAGCTCGATCCTCGCTACGCCCGCGCTTACGCCGGCATTGCCGCCTGTGATTCCTTTCTCTTCTATCATTACTTCCAATACGAAACGGAGGAAGCGATTGAGAACATCATGGCTGCCAGCGGCAAAGCCCTTGAGCTGGATGACGGGCTGGCCGAAGCGCATGCTTGCCGCGGCGTTGCTCTCACCTTTGCCAAACGTTTCGAGGAAGCGGAAACCGAGTTGGAGCGTGCCATCGCTCTCGATCCAAATTCCTTCGAAGCACATTACTTCTATGCTCGCTACTGCTTCGTTAAAGGCGAGCTCGAGCGCACTGCTGCTTTTTTCGAGCGGGCCGGTGAAGTTAAGCCCGACGATTATCAGTCTTGGTGTCTGCTAATTCACGTCTATCGTTCGCTCGGTCGTACGGATAAAATCGACGCCGCGGCGCGCAAAGGCATTGCGCTGGCAGAAAAGGAGCTTGCCCTGCATCCGGAAAATCCCAGACCCGCTGCGCTCGGTGCTGCCGGTCTCCTTGCTATTGGCGAAACTGAACGTGCCAGAGAATGGCTAACGAGAGCCCTCGCTATCGACCCCGACGATCTTCTTACTCTCTACAACGCAGCGTGCGTCTACGCGCAGCTCGGCGAAGCGGAGCCTGCTTTGGATTTGCTCGAGCGCTTTATCCCACTCGCCAACGATCTGAACAGGGCGTGGATCAAGCATGATTCCGATTTCGACTCGCTTCGGCGCCACCCGCGTTTCCAAAAAATCCTCGAACAAATCGGGTAAAAGGTCGGGGGCCGAAGGCACGATTCGCAAAGGCGATTCGGTCGAGTTGTTAATCGTTGTGTTCGAAGCAGGATCGGCAGCGTTCGGCGACGCCGCAAGTGGGCGAGCTCCGACCCCCAAATCATGAAGAAAACACCCGTTTTCGCCATTCGTAGACGCCGTCGTCCTGGTTGAGCGGCATCGGGCTTGGAAGGCGGGATTCGTCTTCACTCGGCACAGGGCCGAGGGCGGCGCGGGTCTTCTTACTGCGAAAGCGGTTCACTGGTTGTTCGAGTAGTTGCCACGACACAGCCGCGACGACCAGCGTGGCCGTGCCGAATACGATCAACCGCGCAGATGGGATCGCCAGGATCCATTGCATCGGCCGGGGCAACCAACGCTCAAAGACCATCGCCACCAGTATATGATATATATAGAGGCCGTAGCTGATCCGGCCCGCAAACACCAGCCCGGGAAGAGTCAGGAACCGGGCAATGTAGCCGTCAAATCCGGTCGCCGTGCGCGCCACCAAAGCTACAAAAGCGGCGGCTTCGAGCGGCTCGACCATTACCGACCTTAACCGCATCCCGTCGCCGACCCGCCAGATCGCGGCCAGCGCGAGCATTGAGAAACAAATTGCCGCGATCAACCAACCGGCGCGGCTGGGCCGTAGTCGACCGCCACACCAACCGAGGGCTGCACCGGCCGCGAGAGAGTTGAGGCTGCCGAAAGGCAAAACCCAGCGGGCGATCATTGGCACGGAAAAAATCACGCAACCCATTCGAAACGCGACTCCAGCCAGCGCAACGGAAACGATTATCTGCAGCATCCATCGACGTGGAAGCAGCAGAATGAACAGCGGCCAAAGGAGATAGAATTGCTCCTGCACGCAAATGGACCAAAGATGCGAAGAGGCGAGCGGCCATTCGTTTTTCAAGGCAATGAGCCAATTGACCGTGCCCGTAAATACCCAGGCCCAGTTCTGGCGGATCGTGCCTAGACCAAGGATTAGCGCGATGATGACAAAAACCCCGTACGCCGGGGAGATTCGCAAGAAGCGTCGCCAATAAAATGCGCGCATAACCTTACCGGCTGATAAACCGTCGGACTCCATTCGGCCCCGAGCACGTCGCAATGAGGCCGTGATGAAATAACCGCTCAAAACGAGAAAAAGCCGCACCCCGGTGGCGCCAAGATGGATCCAATCCGGCAACGGAAAATTGGGAACGTCTGCGCCGAAATGATCGACCATGACCGTCAGCACGGCCAGAGCGCGCAATCCTTCAAATTGCGGCTGATAACGCTCCGCCGAATGCTCGATTGGTGAGGTCTGCTCCGACACGACCGCGCTTGCTGCACCTGCCCACCAATACGAGCAGCGAGCAACCCTGAGCAACGACATCCCAAATGGTGTAGACAGATTGCGGCGCGATTAGTTACAAACTTTTTTTAATTAACGTTCGACATTGGACGTTCGACGTTCGCTTGAATTCCACTTCTCAACGCCTTTGGCTCGTCACTCTTTTCTTACTTCGACATTGGACGTTCGGCGTTGGACGTTGAACGTTTCCTTGGATTCAACCAACTTCTCAACTCCTCAACCTTCTTCGCAATGCCGCGTTGTCCCTGGGCCACTACTGAACCAAACATCACCTATCACGATCAGGAATGGGGCGTGCCCGTTCATGACGATCGAAAGTTGTTTGAGTTTCTGATCCTCGAGGGCGCACAAGCCGGACTGAGCTGGACGACGATTCTCAAGAAACGGGAGAACTATCGCAAGGCGTTGGATGGTTTTCGCGCGGAAAAGATTGCGCGCTACGGCGCTCGCGATGTGAAACGACTTCTCAATGACGCCGGAATCGTGCGGAACCGGTTGAAGATTGCGGCGACGATCCAGAATGCGAAAGTGTTTCTCGCGGTCCGGAAAGAGTTCGGCAGTTTCGACGCTTACCTCTGGAGTTTTGTCGGCGGCAAGCCGAAGCAGAACCGTTGGCGACGAATGGCCCAGGTGCCGGCGCGGACAACGGAATCCGACGCCATGAGCCGTGATTTGGTTAAGCGCGGATTCAAATTCGTCGGTTCAACCATCTGCTACGCGTTGATGCAAGCGACCGGCATGGTCAACGACCACCTCGTATCATGCCCGCGACATCGCGAACTCCGCGCCGGAGGCGCTCCTTTTCTGAGTTCGAGATTGGACGTTGAGCGTTGAGCGTTTTCCGCAAGACTCTCTACTTTAGCCTTTCTACTTTTTTCAATGCCTTCGGTCGTTTTTCTTCGTGCGGCGAACGTCGGTGGGACGAATCGATGCCAACCAGCGCTGATCGCGAAAGAGTTGGCCAAGTTTGGTGTCGTTAACATTGGCGCGGTCGGCACGTTTGTGGTGCGCGAAGATGTAAGCGAATCCGCTCTTCGCGCTGCGATTTCCAAAAAGCTGCCGTTTAAATGCGAAATAATGATCTGTCCCGCGCGCGACATCAGCAAACTTACATCGAAGGATCCGTTCGCACGACAAGCGTCGGGCCCGGACATAACCCGGTTCGTGAGCGTGTTGCACAAGCGACCTCGCGCCCTCCCGGCTCTTCCTCTCGGTCTCCCCTCGGACGACGAATGGCTGCTAAAGATCATTGCGATCCAAGACCGATTCGTCCTGGGTTTGTATCGTCGGCAGATGAAAGCGATCAGCTACCTCGGCAAGATCGAGAAACTCCTGGGTGTGCCGGTCACCACCCGCAATTGGAACACGATCGAAAAAGTCGTCAAAATTATTAGACAGGATTCAAAAGGATTATAACAGAAGACAACCAAGCAAACGGAGTCTCAAAGCCGATCTTTGTTATCTTTGCTTCCTTCTGTTCGATAACGATTAACAAATAACCGCGATCCGTTCTTCATGCTCCTAGCTCCTAGCTCCTAGCTCCTAACTCCTAACTCCTAACTCCTAAGTCCTAAGTCCTAACTCCCAGCTCCCCCCTCCTTGCTCCTCGCTCCTCACTCTTTGAGCGAAGCCATGTCGATCGAGAAGCGGTACTTCACGTCGGACTTGAGCAATCTTTGGTAGGCTTCGTTGACCTTCTGGATCGGAATCACTTCGACATCGGCGGTGATGTTATGCTTGCCGCAAAAATCGAGCATCTCTTGAGTTTCGGGAATGCCGCCGATCATCGACCCGGAGAAACTGTGGCGACCCATGATGAGGCCGAATGCGGAGACCGCCAGAGGCTTCGCGGGAGCGCCGACGAGCGTGAGATTGCCGTCGACGCCGAGTAAATTAATATACATGTTGATATCGTGATCGGCGGAGACGGCGTCGAGGATGAAATCGAAACTGCCGGCGTGCTTTTTCATCTCGTCGGCGTTGCGCGAGACAACGACCTCGTCGGCGCCGAGGCGGAGCGCGTCTTCTTTCTTGCCGGGTGAAGTGGTGAAAACGACGACGTGCGCTCCGAGCGCATGACCAAATTTCACGGCCATGTGGCCGAGCCCGCCGAGACCGACCACGCCAACTTTCTTGCCCTTGGTGACGCCCCAATGATGCATCGGCGAGTAGGTCGTGATCCCGGCGCAGAGCAGCGGCGCGGCTCCAGCGAGATTGAGGTTGGAGGGGACGCGCAGGACGAAGTGTTCATCGACGACGATGCTCTCGGAGTAGCCGCCGTAGGTCACGCCTCCGAGGTGCTTGTCCGGGGAGTTGAAGGTGAGGATCATGTTCGGGCAGAATTGCTCGAGGCCAGCCTTGCACTGTGGGCAGGTGCCGTCCGAATCGACCATGCAGCCGACCGCGGCGAGATCGCCGGGCTTGTACTTAGTAACTGCCGAGCGGACCTTGGTCACACGGCCGACGATCTCGTGACCGGGAACAATCGGGTAAGTCGTGGCCATGAACTCGCTCCACTCGTTGCGAACCGAATGCAGATCGGAGTGGCAGATGCCGCAGAACAAGATTTCGATTTGCACGTCGCGGTCAGTTGGATCACGACGGTTGATCTTAGTTGAGGCCAGCTGTGATGTCGCACTGGCAGCGGAGTAAGCTTTCGCGTTGTAGGTAGCTGGATGCATATAATTTGATCTCCCTTCAGCGTTTCAACTATCGACTCAACATCTCAACATCTCAACGTCTCAACACCTCAACTTCTTAACAGTGCCAGTGCGGCTCGCCCTCAACATCTCAACCTTTCTTCAAGGTTTCGGCTCTCAGCTCTCAACATCAACCGTCAGCTTCTGGGCTTCATCCTCATTGTGCTGAGAACAATCTCCACTCGCCGGGAAGCCCTTTGAGCTGGTGGACGCCGTGATCTTGAAAATTAATTCCGGAACCTGACACGAGATCTTTAACGGTCCCGGAGACAAGCACACCTCCTGGGTCGGCTTTCGCCATGATGCGCGCGCCGGTGTGGACTGCGATGCCGCCGACATTATCGCCCATAAATTCGCATTCGCCGGTGTGCACTCCCGCGCGTACTTCAATACCGAGTTGCCTGACAGCGAGCGCGATTGCGAGCGCGCAGCGCACCGCTCGCGCAGGGCCGTCGAACGTCGCGAGAAAACCGTCGCCCGTAGTGTTCGTTTCCTTCCCGCGAAAGCGCGCTAATTCTTTTCGCACAATCGCGTAGTACGAGTTCAACACGTTACCCCACGCCGTATCGCCAAGCGCCGCCGCGCGCTCGGTCGAAGAGGCGATGTCGAGAAAAAGCACCGTTGCCAGGACGCGATCGACGGAATCAATCGGTCGTTCGCCGGTAATGAATTCCTGAATATCGGAGAGCACGGTCTCCATGTCGTCGAGCATGATGGAGTGACTGGCGCCCGGGTATTCGATAAATTTCGCACCCGGAATCCGCGATGCCATATCGCGCGCAGCTTCCACGTGCGCGCACGGATCACCGGTCCGATTCATCACCAAAGTCGGGGCTCGGATGGACGGAAGAATTGGCCGCGTATCGATTTGCCCGTTCATCTGCTCGTAAGCGTAAACAGCCGAAGGGCTCGCCGCCGCGCGCATGTAGCGAGCGAGAGCCTCGATCGCGGCAGGCGCGGCGGCGCGACCCATACCAGCACCGGGCCCGGTGATATAATCAAACGAAGGCCAACCGTCTTCAATCATCGCGAGCATCTCATTATGCTGCTCTCTGGTTTGTGCCCAGGGGTGATCCTCGCACGCGATCCAGCGCGCTTGCGCGCCCCACACGAGAAGAGAATTCACTCGTTGCGGGTAAGTAGCGGCGAAA
Organism: uncultured Candidatus Udaeobacter sp.; assembly: GCA_955652245.1. Taxonomy (GTDB): domain Bacteria; phylum Verrucomicrobiota; class Verrucomicrobiia; order Chthoniobacterales; family UBA10450; genus Udaeobacter. Next base: position 6,448 of record CATPAV010000141.1, read on the forward strand.
AGACACGCCATCGAGCCGCCCTCGGAGACGCCGAAAATGTTAGCGCTCTCGATACCGACGTCATCCATTACCGCGCGAATGTCGTCCGTGCGCTCCTCCAGCGTCGCCATTTTCACCGGCCGATCAGAAAGGCCAGTTCCACGTTTATCGAAGCGGATAAGGCGGCAGAATTGACTGAACCGCTCGAAAAAAAGGGCCCGCTGCGGCATTTCCCAATCCAGATCGAGGTGGGACATCGTACCAGGCGCCCACACCACGTCGAACGGTCCGGAGCCAGTAATTTGATAAGCGATGCGCACATCATCGCTGCGCGCGTACTTTGTTTTCGGCAGCACGCAGCCAGCTAAGAGATGGCAACGTTCTTTGGCAAACCTGAAATGCTCCGGTCGAACTCTGATCCCTGACCTTTCTTCTCCTCGCTCCTAGCTCCCAGCTCCTCGCTGATACTGTTCATCACTCACCTTCTCCATCCAGTCCACCGCCTTGCCGCCGAGCGCTTCCTGAATCGCAATATGAGTCATCGCGGTCGTCGGTGTAGCGCCGTGCCAATGTTTTTCACCCGGCGCAAACCAGACCACATCGCCCGGCCGAATTTCCTCGACCGATCCTCCCGAACGTTGAGCCCACCCCAAGCCGGACGTCACGATCAACGTTTGACCGAGCGGATGCGTATGCCATGCGGTGCGAGCACTCGGCTCGAACGTGACACTCGCGCCACGAACACGCGCCGGGTCGGGCGCCTCGAACAGCGGGTCAATTCGTACGGCACCGGTAAACCAATCTGCCGGTCCTCTATTGGAACCTTGTGAACCAGATCTTTTTATCTGCATCTTCGATCTTCTATCTTCTATCTTCTATCTTCTCGTCGCTCTTAGCTCCTGGCTCTTTGCCGCCTCGCCGACTAATAACAATTAACAATTAACCGATAACTGCGAGACGCGTCACTTCGCTTTTCGACCGCGCCTACTTGAGTGCTGAAAAACTGGTCGGATCCATGAAGTAGTGATCGATATGATCTGCAAGTTTTCCGTTCGCCTCCGATTCCGCCTTCACCTTCTGCCATTCCGGATCGGCTTGGAAAGCAGCCCAATTCTTCTCCGCTTCCTGCCGGCTGGGATGCTCCAGAATGTAGATAAACAGGTTCTGAGAATCCGGCGCATCTTCGGGCGACCAGTAACCGATGCTCTTCATGTTGTGCCGTCTGAAGATCGCGTCGGTGTGGTCACGGAAGCGCGCCTTCAGAGCATCCATTTTACCTTCGTTGACGTGATACAGCCGTAATTCGTAAACGTGATGCGGCGACTGTGGGTTGGACGCACCGAGTTTGCTGAAGGCGAGCATTAATGTGACCCCCAAAAGAAAAGATAAGACATACGATGGTTTCCGGTTAGAAGCGCTCATGGCGCGGTATTTCAGCGAGGTTTGCATGGTCGTTCCTTTCAAGAAGGTTCACTCGTCGCGTTTCCTCGGGTCTCCACCATCGACGAGTATTTTGGTTTTCGGCTTGGTCTCTAACATATTGGTAACCTCGAACAGGAGCTACGATTCGTTAGGCGAATCCCCAGCCAAAGCCATTTCCACATCAATAGCCGGCAATTCTTCAGTTCGGGGGTCGTTTCCTCAGCAGTCATAATGCACGCTGCACCCGCTCATCGTGTGGG
>CATPAV010000142.1 GCA_955652245.1 uncultured Candidatus Udaeobacter sp.
CAGCAAGTAAGCGACTTCCTCAAAGCTGGCCTGCTGCGCCATTTCGTGAATGTCGTAGCCGCGATACATTAACCCGGCATTGGGATCGACCCAGCAGATCGCCGTTTCGCCCGCGATCACGCCCGCCAGGCCTGGGCTGTAAGAGGGTTGCTTCGCTTCGGTAACCATGTTGCTTGCTGACTTTAGCAACGATACGCGTCTCGACAAATAGTCAGTTGCTTAGACGTAACCATTTTTCCGCCGCCGGATCGTAATCGAGCAGTTCATAAAGTTCCTGCCGAGTCTGCATCTCGTCGATCCACTCCTTTTGCGTCCCACTCTTCCTCAGAGCGCGCAGAAATTCCCCGCTCGCTTTCATGCCCACGCGAAACGCGCTCATCGGGAAAATCACCATGCGGTAGCCGAGCTCCGCTAAATCCTGAAATGAGAGAAGCGGACTCTTCCCAAATTCCGTCATGTTCGCGAGTAGAGGCAGATCGATCTCCTTCGCGAAATCGCGGAATTCTTCCTCGCTCTGCAGCGCTTCCGGAAAAATCGCGTCCGCGCCCGCTTCGAGGTAATGCTGTGCACGATCAATTGTCCGATCAAAATCTTCCACCGCGCGGGCATCCGTCCGCGCAATAACCATAAAATTGGGATCTCGCCGCGCCCCCACGGCCGCTTTGATCTTTCCCACCATCTCGTCGACATCGACAAGGTCTTTTCCAGCGAGATGCCCACAGCGTTTCGGAAATTCTTGATCTTCAATGTGACAGCCGGCGAGACCAGCGCGCTCGAGCTCACGAACTGTTCGCGCCACATTTTCCGCTCCGCCAAATCCGGTATCCGCATCCACAATTGCCGGAATGTCCACCGCGCTTGCCACGTAACCGGCGAGTTGCGCCACTTCAGTGAGCGCGAGCAACCCAATGTCCGGCACGCCCGCTGTCGCATTGGCCATTCCAGCGCCGCTGATATAAACGGCGTCAAACCCAGCCTGCTCCACTTGTCGCGCCATCGCCGCGTTCGGCACGCCCGGCACCATCACCGCGCCTTTTGAAATCAATTCGCGAAGCCGCGCCCCTTTGCTTTTCGTTTCTTTTGTCATGTCGAGCCAGTCTTTGTCATTCCGATCGAAGTCGAGGAATCTCTCACTTTCTTTCTGACTTCGGCATTTGAACGGCTTCCATCAATTCATCCACGTTCTTCGCCTCGTCCAGTTTCCACACAAGATCGACAATTCCGCGTGCACGCTTCTCGCTAAGCGCAGGCGACACAAGGCCAAAGAACTTTCCTTCGACCTCGGAGTCTTTTAAGCGGTTCTTTGCGTGTCCCAGGGGATAATCGACCCGCTTTGTCAGTCGCCGACCGTCATCAAGATCGACATGCACGATGTTTGCGACCGCGTCCGGATACATCGCGCTTAACTCCGCGTTCCGTTTCACCTTTACAGTCTCCAGGAACTTCCAGACCTGTGGATCTGCGAAACGTTCCGGCTCGAATTGTTTGTTCGTCACCTCACCGTCGATCAGCGCGATCGCCGTGATGTAAGGCAGGCTGTGGTCCGCTGTCTCACGCGTGTTCGGTTTCCATTTCTCCGGCTCGCTTCCAATAATGTCCACTGAGGCATCGTGACTCTCGATCGTCACCGATTTTATTCGCGCATGATCGGGGATTTCCTTTCGCAACAACAACGCCGCTTCAATAGCGCTTTGGCTGTGATATTCCGCCGGCCAATATTTAATGCTCGTCTTCAAAATCATTGCGGCTGGACCATGCTCCGATTTGGGAAATGGAACGGCGAATTTTTCTCCGAGATTGCCTAACGACACACCGAGTTGTTTCTCGAATCCCATTTGCCCTTCGAAAATCGGCCCCGGCCCGGTCATACCGGCACGCGCGAGCAACGCGGAGAAAACCCCGTGTCGGGCCGCAGTGGCAAATGCGACGCCCTTCCAATGCGAAAGCTCGCCCACTCGCGCCTGACGCATCGCTGCGCCAGCCACCCCCGCGATGTTGACAGCGTGACGCGTTTTCTCTGGATTAAGCTTCATCAAATGCGTGCCGGCCAGCGCAGTTGAAAACACGCCGTACGTCACGTGGTCCCATCCGCGCGCACGAATGCTCGCTGCGTCGCAAAAGCGGCATTGCACTTCGTAGGCGAGTGCGATTGCCATAATTAATTCAGGGCCAGTCGCGCCAACGCTTTCGGCGACAGCCAGCGCAGCGGAGATATTGTCGCTTGGATGCGCCGGTTCCTTTGACAAATAAGTGTCGTTGTAATCGAAGTAGCGGATGGCGCATCCGTTGGCGAATGCCGTCCAGTCCGGCGGCGCCTTGTGATTCGTCCCGAAGATCGTCGATCCGTACCTCGCCGAAAATTCCGAGGCGACGTTTCTCGCAATCGCGCACGGCTCTTCATTCCATGCACCGAGCGCGCAACCTAACGAGTCGATCACGCGCCGCTTCACCTCGTGCACGACTTCGGGTGAGAGGTCTTCAAATCGAAGAGCGCAGGCGTAATCAGCAAGTTGATGAGCAAGCGTTGCAGCCATGAAAAAACGAGAATGCAATCTGCCGATGAATTTCGCATCGGCAACCCGCGATGTTTGTAGGACGGGCGCTCCGCCTGCCAACTTTCGGCAACCGGAGCCATTGCCCTACAATTGAAAAACACGCACATTTGTTTCGTGAGTGAGTTTCAATTTGGCGGAGAATTTGTCTGGCACCCGACACCGGAACTGATCGCACAATCCAATCTCCAGCAATTCATCGAGAAGCATGGGCTCAGCTCGTACGATGAGCTGACGCGAAGATCGACGACGGATATCGCCTGGTTCTGGGACACGGTCCTGGGCGATCTCGAAATTCAGTTTTACAAACCGTACTCGCGTGTTGTCGATCTCACCGAGGGCAAACCATGGGCGCGCTGGTGCGTGAACGGCGAAATGAACATCGTCCACAACATGGTCGATAAATACGCCGGCACTCCGACAGACGAACGAATCGCGATCAAATCCGAGATCGAAGACGGCACGGCTCGCACGCTCACTTACAAAGATCTGCGCGAGGAGGTGAACCAGATGGCGGCGGCGCTGCGCGGTCTTGGCCTTGGCAAAGGCGACGCTGTCGGCGTGTTCATGCCAATGGTGCCCGAGATTGTCATTGCGATGCTCGCGATTATAAAGATCGGCGGGATTTTCCTGCCGCTCTTCTCCGGATTTGGCGCGGCGGCCATCGTTTCTCGATTGAAAGACGCCGACGCCAAAGCGCTTTTCACCGCCGATGGAACTTTTCGGCGCGGAAAATTTTGCGCAATGAAATTGATCGCTGATGAGGCGGCAGTGCAGATCCCGACGCTAAAAGACCTGATTGTGCTGAAACAGACTGGTGAATGGTCGATGGAAAATGTGGGAGGGGCCTCAGTGCCCCGACGGTCGCCGCCCAAAGGCGCCCCCCACATTGAAGAGCCGACCGAGCGCACGTCGGCTGAAGATCCGATGATGATCCTTTACACCTCGGGTACGACCGGTAAGCCAAAAGGCGCGGTGCATACCCACTGCGGTTTCCCGATTAAATCCGCGCAAGATATGTCGCACGGTCTCGACCTTCACGCGGACGAAACACTTTTTTGGATGACGGACATGGGGTGGATGATGGGGCCGTGGGAGGTGTTCGGAACGTTGCTTCTCGGCGCGACAATGATGCTTTACGACGGTGCGCCTGATTTTCCAGGCTCCGATCGCGTCTGGTCTTTTGTGGCTCGACATAAGGTGACCGCGCTCGGCGTCTCGCCAACGCTGATTCGCGCGCTGCGCCGTTATGGCGATGAGATCGTGCATCGACACGATCTTTCGTCGCTGCGCAAATTCGCTTCCACTGGCGAACCGTGGAACCCCGATCCGTGGATGTGGTTATTCCAAAATGTTGGCCGCGGAAAGCTCCCGATCATCAATTATTCCGGCGGTACCGAAATCTCCGGTGGCATCGTCATGGGCAACGTGCTCACACCGATGAAACCGTGCGCATTCTCGGGTCCGCTTCCCGGCATGGCGGCGGACGTCGTCGATGAAGACGGAAAATCCGTGCGAGGCAAAGTCGGCGAGCTGGTGATTCGCGAACCGTGGATTGGAATGACGCGCGGATTTTGGAAAGATCGACAACGTTACATCGACAGTTACTGGTCCCGCTGGCCGGACACCTGGGTGCACGGCGACTGGGCGGCAATCGACGACGATGGACTTTGGTACATTCTCGGGCGCAGCGACGATACGATTAAAATTGCGGGCAAACGCCTTGGCCCGGCCGAAGTGGAATCGATTCTCGTTGCGCATCCACAGGTAAGTGAAGCCGCCGCGGTCGGTGTTCCCGATTCGATCAAAGGCGAAGCGCTCGTTTGCTTTTGCGTTTTAAAGAAAGACGCGAATGGAGATGTCAGTCTTGCGGCTGAATTAAAACGGAACGTCGCGCGCGATTTGGGCAAAGCGCTCGCGCCGCGCGACGTGCTTTTTGTGGCAGACATTCCGAAAACGCGAAACGCCAAAGTCATGCGACGCCTCGTGCGCGCTGCTTACATCGGCGAAAAACTGGGCGACACGTCGGCGCTCGAAAACCCCGCGAGCATTGAAGAAATCCAGCAATGTGGGAGGGGCCTCAGGCCGCGACCGGAATGAAATCAGACGGTCATTCCGAGAACTTGCGGCGGCACCGTGTCGCTAAAAACGACGCGAGTGGCGGACCCGCGGTGCCTTGAATTTTATTAGCAGAACATGCATCTCAAGCGCGTCGGAAAGAAGTAGGAGTACCGGCGTCTTGTTGAGACGTTAGGATCAACCCGCCGCCATATTTCGGCTGGTTAGCCCTTTTTTCCTTTTTCAGCCTGTATTTCGGCGACCACATCCTGCTGCATGCGTTGAATACGCTGCATGGCCGGAGCCATCATTTGCTGCACTTCGTTCATCGTGTTCTGCATAACCACAGGCATCTTGTTGATCACAGCCTGACCGGCGGGAGTTTTATAAAAGGCTATCATGCCGTCGACCTCTCCTTGGGTAAACGACTTCTGGTAAATCCGCACGTACATTGGCTCTAGCTTGTTCCAATCGAGGATTTCTTTGAATGCGCTCATCATTTCTGAAATGCGCTTATCAATATCTTTTTGAATCTGAGGCGAGATTTGCTGGCCTTGGGTTGCCTGCTGAATGGCAGTTTTCATATAGCCATCCACCTGCGCCATTATTGTGTCCACCAATTTATGAGCCTGGCCGACCTCGAGCAGTTGTTTAATGGAGGCGTCGGTCGGGATGTTGTCAGCCGCATACGCGACTGCGCAGCTTAGGCTGAAGAGAATCAGTACCCCTTTTAGCATAGGGTCTTGAGCCTAATTTGAAAAAGCCAAAAGCCCAGCTAATTCAGAGCACGATCCCAACTTTCTCGGTTTGTCCTTCTTGCTTCCCTCATACCATCGGCCGGAAACGCCCGACTACCTCTTGCAAACGGCCAGTGATTTGGCCTAACGAGGACACTTCCGCTGCCTCGAGCAACGCCGGGAAACAATTTTCGCCGCGCTCTACAACATCGACAAGTTTGTCGAGCGCGCGTTTCGCTTTCTCCGTATTTTTCTTTTTGAATTTGGCGAGGCGATCGACTTGCAATTGCTGTTTCTTCCGGGGCGTGCGGGCGAGTTTTATTTCCGGCGCGTCATCTTCGCCGTTGCGATACTTATTCAAGCCAATAATCGGACGGGTCCCGTCGTAAATCTGCTGTTCATAACGATGCGCCGCGTTCTGAATTTGGCTGCGCTGAAAACGATCTTCGACCGCCGCTAAGACACCGCCGAGTCGCTCGATCTCGCAGAACTCATCGAGAATTGCCGCTTCTACCGCGCGCTCCACTGCTTTCATTCCGGGCGAACCGCTCAACATGTTCATCGTATGCTTGAAAATTCCTGATTCCTCG
>CATPAV010000143.1 GCA_955652245.1 uncultured Candidatus Udaeobacter sp.
GACGAATTCGCCGGAGTTTTCTTCTCGAGCGCGACGCTTAAAACTTCATCAACGTTTTCGACCGGAATGAATTTGAGTTTCTGCTTCGCTTCCTCCGGGACATCGACAAGATCTTTTTCGTTGAGTTTCGGAATGATGACGGTGGAAATGCCGGCCCGCATTGCAGCGAGGCTCTTTTCTTTGAGACCGCCGATCGGAAGGACCAGTCCACGCAATGTGATTTCACCGGTCATGGCGATGTCAGAACGTACTGGCGTGTTGCTGAAGAGTGAGGCGAGCGCGGTGAACATGGCGATTCCCGCCGAGGGCCCGTCCTTCGGTACCGCGCCCGCGGGCACATGCACGTGGATGTCGATCTTGCGAAAATCTTCCGGATTGGCGCCGAGTTGGCCGTCGCGGCTGCGCACGAGGCTGAGAGCGGCCTGCACCGATTCTTTCATTACTTCACCGATGTGACCGGTCAGTGTAACGTTACCTTTGCCCGGATAACGCATCGCCTCGATATGCAAGACTTCGCCGCCGGCAGGCGTGTAAGCCAGCCCAGTGACAACGCCCGGTTGGCTCGTTTTGAGTTTTGTCTCGCGAACATACTTGGCCGGCCCCAGCAATTCGACGACGCGTTCCGGCGTAATCGTGACGCGTTCACGCTCGCCACGCGCAACCTGCGCCGCCACGGCACGGCAGACCGCGCCGATCTGCCTCTCGAGTTCGCGAACCCCAGCCTCGTGCGTGTAATCGTTGATGATCAGGCGGAAGGCATCGTCCTGCCACTCGCATTGTTCTGGTTTGAGGCCGTTTTCCTCAAGCTGTCGCCGAACCAAATATCTTTTCGCAATCTCGAGCTTCTCGCGCTCGGTGTAGCCGGGCAGCGAAATCACTTCCATCCGGTCCCGCAACGGTTCCGGCACACCATCGATGTAATTAGCGGTCGCGATGAAGAGCACCTGCGACAGATCGAAAGGAACGTCGAGGTAACGATCGGAAAATGTATTATTCTGACGAGGGTCGAGCACCTCTAGGAGCGCGCTCGCCGGATCGCCGCGGAAATCGGCGCCGATTTTGTCGATCTCATCGAGCATCATCACTGGATTGCGCGTACCGGCGCGGCGCAGCTCCTGAATAATGCGGCCAGGCATTGAGGCAATGTAAGTGCGGCGATGTCCGCGGATCTCCGCTTCGTCCCGGATGCCGCCCAGGCTCATGCGAACGAATTTTCGACCGAGTGCATCGGCGATCGATTGGCCGAGGCTTGTCTTCCCAACACCGGGTGGTCCGAGAAAACAGAGAATCGGGCCGCGTCCATGCGGGTTCAATTTGCGGACTGCGAGATATTCGATCAGTCGCCGCTTTACTTTTTCAAGGTCGTAATGATCACGATCGAGGACCTGCTGCGCCTGATTCAAATCTAGGTTGTCCTCGCTTAACTTCGACCACGGCAACTCCGCGATCGTTTCGACATAACTTACGATCACGGAATATTCCGGGCTGGCCGGTGGGATAACATCGAGCCGCCGCAACTCGCGATCGGCTTGCGCGAGCACCTCCTCCGGGGGTTTTGCCTCTTGAAGTCTCTTACGTAGTCGCTCGATTTGATCCGTCGCCCCGGTCTCTTCGCCGAGTTCGCGCTGGATCGCTTTCATCTGCTCGCGTAGATAAGCGCGCCGCTGTGCCTCGGAAAATTGCGACTGCACGTCCTGTTGCAGCTTCTGCTGAATCTGCGCGATTTCCAGTTGCCCCGAAATACTGGTCTGCACGGTGGCCAACCGTTTTTCGACGTCGAGTTCCTCAAGAATCGCCTGTTTCTTTGCGGTTTCGACGTTCAAATTCGGCGCGAGAAAATCAGCCAATTGTTCGGGATCTTCGATGCTGAGCACGGCCGCGCGCGCTTGCTCAGGCATATCGGGCGTAAGCTCGAGAAGTTTCGCGGCCGAATCGCGCAAATTTCGGAAAGTCGCTTCCCATTCCTTGGTTTTCGGTGGGAGTTTGGAATTGAGCAAATCGACTTCGGCCCGCAAATACGGCTGGGTAGCGACAATCTTCCGGAGCGCAAAGCGGCGCAGACCTTGCACCACAATCACGACGTGACTGTCGGACTGGCGTAAAAGTTTTAACACGATCGCCGCAGCGCCGACTGGATAGAGATCCTGTGGCTGTGGGTCTTCCTTGGTTTCGTCGCGCTGCGTAAGTAAACCGATAATTTTTGTCTGAGGCAGCGTTTCGTCGAGCAGTTTGATCGATGCAGCGCGGCCAACGGTCAACGGAAGAATGGTTCCCGGGAAGACAACAAAGCTGCGCAACGGCAGAATGGAAAGCACGTCGGGAATCTGCGGCGCCGATATCTCAGCGACATTTCCCATTCCGGTCAGATTTGCTGGAGCCGATTCCGCATCCCTGCCTGGTTGCAAAGCGCTGATTGGTTCTTCATTCATGATTTTAATGGCAGCGAAATCCAGAGGAGACCGTTGCGCTGCTCGGCGTGCACATTGTCAATATCCACCAATGCCGGTAAAGGCACCTCGCGCTCGAACGGCCCGTAATCAATCTCCATGGCCAGCAACTGCACGGCGCGACCCTCCGCACGCGTCGGCTCCGGCACGTCGCGCACACCGCGGACGATCAGGCGTTCCGGCTCCACGGTGAGATCGATGCGTGAGCGTTCAACTCCGGCGAGATCGACACAAACGCTATTACATTTGTCGCAACGATAGGCGTTGATCGGCGGTTGCCACGTGTGCGAGCCAAACCTCGAAAACTGCAAGCGCGCCAGCTC
>CATPAV010000144.1 GCA_955652245.1 uncultured Candidatus Udaeobacter sp.
CCCAAAGCCAGAATAGCCCGGCAAACATCATCGTCAGCGAAACCACAAGAAATGCCACAGTCATATTCGTATGATCGGCTACCGTCCCGATCAGCGGCGGAGCAATCGCATCGCCCAGCGCGTGAATAATAAAAATGTTCAACGCGAATGCTGTCGCCCGCACCGACGGACGCGTCACATTCGCCAGCGCGGTATTTGATGGGCCGGTATTGAAAAAAAGAAAGAAAATCGCAATGAACATCATCACCCATGCCGCCGGAAACGGCGTGAAGAGCATCGCGGCCGAAAATGGAAACGCGATCATGATTCCAATCCCTGAAACGAGAAAGTAGGAACCGGCGAAACGTTTGCGCAGAAGATCGCCTATAAATCCGCCAAGCAGGGTCGCCGTCAATCCAGCGAAGACCAGAATGGCGCCGAAAACAATCCGGCTGCTTGGGGGCAAACCGCGATATTGGAGATAACCTGGGATCCAAAACGCCATGCCGCCGATCGCGAACGTGAGCGCGGTCATTGCCAGGGTGTTCAAAACGTACGACCGGACGTACACAAGGCCCAGGTAATCGCGCAAACGTGCGCGCGGCTCTTGCATTACTCTTTCAAGTTGTTCGCGCGGATCGCGCCGCAAAAAACAAGCAAGACCGAGCAAAAAACCGGGTGGCGCCACCGCAAAAAAAGCAGTCTGCCAGCCCCAATGTGAAGTGACAAATCCCCCAACCGCGTAGCCGATTGCGCTCCCAACCGGGAGCGCCACATAAAAATACGAAAGCATTCGGCCACGTATCGCCAACGGAAAAAAGTCGGCAATGATTGTCGGCGCTGCCGGGCCGTAACCCCCTTCCCCCACGCCGACAAAGAGCCGCATCGTCAACAGCAACGTAAACGTGCCCACAATTCCGGATGCGGCCGTCGCTCCACTCCACAAAATCACACTCGCGCCGATGATGAGCCAACGCGACATCCGGTCAGCGAGCCAGCCAAAGATTGGCGCCGAGATCATGTAGCTGACGAGGAATGCAGTCCCGAGAAGACCGGTGAGAGCATGCGCATTTGGATCGTCCGTTCGGAAAAAGTGCGCGCGAATTTCCGGCTCGACCGACGCCAGCACCTGCCTGTCGATGTAATTGAAGAGATTAATCGCGAGCAGGAGCCACAACGCTGTTCGGCTGCCGGGAGCAGGACGCGCGTTTGCTTGCATTGACAATTGCCGATTGCAGTTTGCCCGGCCCCGATTGTAAATCATAAACAATGACCTCCATGTCTGCCGCTGAGCGCGCGCTCCATTTCGTCGGGCGGCCGTTGGTGCACTGTTTTTACCGCGTTACCGCGCTCGGCAGGGAGCACTTGCCGAAGGGCGGATTTCTTCTCCTGCCCAATCACATTACGTGGGTCGACGCAATCGTACTCCAACTTGCCTGCCCGCGTCCGATCCGGTACATCATCGACGAGGAATTTTATCGCAAACGTGTTCTGCATCCGTTTTTGCGGACGGTCCGTTGCATTCCCATTAATGTCCGCCATTCACATTCAGCTATTCGTGCCGCTGCCCAGCAAATCGCCGCCGGCGAAATCGCCTGCCTCTTCCCGGAAGGCCAGCTTGAACGCGCCGGGACGTTGTTGCGCTTGCAACGCGGTTACGAACTGATTGCGCGTCATGCGAACGCGCCAGTTGTCCCGGTTTGGCTCGATCAATTTTGGGGATCGATCTTCTCATTCCAAGGCGGACGCTTCTTTACCAAGCTGCCGAAACGAATTCCGTACCGAGTGACGATTGCATTTGGTAAACCGCTCGATTCGGAAGACGCCGATATCGCGACTGTACGCGAAGAACTACTTAAACTAGGCGAGTTTTGTTACAGCCGTCGGCCCGCAATAGATCGACATCTTGCCGACGAATGCGTGCGGGGATTGAAGAGACGACCCTTTGCGACCGCAGTGATCGATGGGTTTGATCACAGCGTTTTGAGCCGGTCGAAATTGCTTGGCGCCGCTGCCGCACTGAGCCGTTTTCTGCGTGAAGAATTTCGCGATGAACGCGTCGCGATCGTCTTACCCGCCAGCAAGGGATCGATGGTCGCCAATCTGGCCGTGACCCTCGCCGGAAAAGTTGCTGTCGATCTTAATTTCACAATGGGTCGCGCGGCGAATGAATCTTGCTGCAAGCGCGCCAACCTCCGCGTCGCGATTTCGGCAACGCCTTTCATCGAGCGCGTGAAAGATTTTCCGTGGCCGGAACAGATTTTGAAATTGGACGAGCTGATGCCGCGATCGAAACCGCAAATTCTCTTTTGTTGGAAGATGTCGATCTTGTTGCCTGCACGTTTGCTCTTGCGTGTTTTTCAAATTCCAAGAAAATGCGTTCAGGCTGAATCGACTTTGGTTTTTACAAGCGGTACCACTGTTGAACCAAAAGGCGTTGTGCTCAGCCATCGCAATATTGTCGGAAATGTCTCGCAATTCCGGCAACTGCTCGACGCGACCAAAGATGACGCCATTCTCGC
>CATPAV010000145.1 GCA_955652245.1 uncultured Candidatus Udaeobacter sp.
AGATCGACGTTGCCGCCGGTGAGAATAATGCCAACGCGCTTTCCGCCAATGTCGATCTTGCTTGCCGAACCTTCCATGATCGCCGCATACGGAACTGCCGCTGAGGGTTCGATGATGATTTTCATCATCTCCCAAATTGTGCGCATGGCCGTGATAATCGCTTCTTCGTTAACCGTCACAATGTCATCCACGTAGCGTTGGATGATTGGAAAATTTGGTGTGCCAACATTTATCCGAAGTCCGTCGGCGATTGTGAATTTTTTTTCCGTGCGAATCAATCGTCCCGCGCGAAACGATTGCGCTGCATCGTCAGCATTCGCCGGATCGACAGCGATCACTTTGATTTTTGGGCGCATCGTTTTTGCCGCGACCGCCGTACCGCAGAGCAAACCGCCGCCGCCCACCGGACACATCACAAGATCGACATCTGCGTCTTCAAGAAGCTCGACCGCCGCCGTCCCCTGCCCCGCCATCACGTCTTCGTTTTCGAACGAGTGAATCAGCGTCGCGCCCGTTTTCGCGATCACGTCCGCGCAAGCGGCCTCGCGTGCCGCTTGCGTCGGCTCACAAAACACGATTCGCGCGCCGTAGCTTTCGACCGCGCGCACCTTCACCTTCGCCGAATTCGACGGCATGACGATGTGCGCCGGAATCCCGCGCAGTTTCGCCGCGCGCGCGAGCGCTGTCCCGTGATTGCCCGACGAATGCGTGGCCACGCCGCAGCGCGCCGTGACATCATCGAGCGAAAACACCGCGTTGGTCGCCCCGCGCGCCTTAAACGCCCCGATCTTCTGAAAATTTTCGCACTTAAAAAACAACAACGCGCCGCTGGCCTCATCCAGCCGGGAACTCGTCAGCGCTGGCGTGCGCTTGATATGCGCACGAATCCGCTCGTGCGCCTCACGGATGGTTGTGAGGTCGAGTGGCATTCATTTTATGTCCGCGATTCGAAATACGAGTCAACCACAGGCGAGATTACACCCCTGGGCGACGAACGCGAAGAAATCGAATGACCTCGCACAACGGCCACAACGGACACTAATTATCACAAGACTTCGTGGCCTTCGTGCGAAATAATGAACGGAATGCACGCGCCGCTTTTTCTCAACGAAGAACAGGTGCGGCAGCATTTGCGAATGGAGGAATTGATTCCGGCGATGGAGAAGGCGCTGGTCGATTTTTCGGACGGAAAAGTGACTCAGCCGGTGCGCTCGGTCATCACGGTCGATCCTCCGGGCGGATTTTTTGGAATGATGCCGGCACTTACTCCTGACGGACTTGGGATAAAGATCGTCACGTTCTACGCATCGAATGTAGAGCGCGGCATTCCCACACACATGGCGACAATTTTTCTTGTCGATCCAAAAACAGGGACGCCCCTCGCGGTAATGGACGGAACGTTAATCACAGAAATGCGCACCGCAGCTGTATCTGCCGCGGCGACGAAACTTCTGGCCGCACCCGACGCGAAAGTGCTCGCAATTCTTGGGAGTGGCGTGCAGGCGCGCAGTCATGTCGAAGCGCTGCGACTGGTCAGGAATTTTGAGGAGGTTCGCGTGTGGAGTCGCACGCCCGAACATGCGGAGCGGTTCGCGGAAGAATTTGGCGTGAACGTGATGCCGGCAGAAGAAGCCGTGCGCGGCGCGGATGTCGTGGTGACCGTGACAAACTCGAAAACGGCAGTACTAAAAGGTTCGTGGCTAAGGCCAGGTTGCCATGTCAATGCGGTCGGCGCGTGTCGCCCTGATTGGCGCGAGCTGGACGATGACGCAATGCGCAATGTCGTGTTCGTTGATTCGCGCGAGGCCGCGATGAAAGAATCGGGCGATGTGATTCTTTCCGGCGCGAAGATTTACGGCGAGCTGGGTGAGGCGCTCGCCGGTAAGGTTCCTCCGCGCGCAAACGAAACCACCATTTTCAAATCTCTCGGCATGGCCGTGGAAGATATTGCCGCGGCGCTCCTGGTGTATTGGTCAGCGAGGAAGCGAAAAAGCAATCAGGAAAGCAGGAAGCCAGGAAAAGATTCCTGAAAAGGGATGAACAAAACGGATACGCTTGCAAAGAACTTTCGTGCCGGAACAGTTGCCAGCGATGCCGAGCGAATTTGAAAAACTGAATTCGAAACTCGAACGCGCAGTTGCTGACGAGCAGTTGATGGATTCGGCAGCGAAGAACATTCGCAATCTCGTGGCCGGAGCGGCGTCGAATCTTTATTCGCAAGTCGTAGAGGAGCTGGTTGCCGGCAACGAATGGGCGGAACTGAACGATCGGTTTTATAAAACGTTGGAATTCGGTACCGGCGGGCTGCGTGGACGCACAATCGGGAAAATGGTCACGGCGGCGGAGCGCGGTAGCTCGCGCGAAGACGAACGGCCGCAATTTCCATGCGTCGGGACGAACGCGATGAATCTCTTTAACATCAGTCGCGCGACCCAGGGACTCGTCGCTTATGTTCACGATTGGAATCAGCGCGCGAACATTTCGGCGAAACCGAAAATCGTGATCGCGCATGACCCGCGTTTTTTCTCAGACGAATTTGCCGAACTGGCTGCGAAAGTTGCGTCGGAAAACGGGTGTGACGCATTTGTGTTCGACGGCCCGCGTTCGGTGCCGGAACTGTCATTCGCTGTTCGCCATCTCAAAGCGAACGCTGGTGTGGTTATTACGGCGAGTCACAATCCACCGCACGATAACGGCTAC
>CATPAV010000146.1 GCA_955652245.1 uncultured Candidatus Udaeobacter sp.
GAATTCACCGCCATCAAAGGCGTCGATGTCCTATGGCGGACAGGATGGCTGAGCGACCGAGCGGCTGCGTTTCTCGCGCTTGGCCGGCCGGTGATCACTGAAGACACCGGCGCTGCGAAGTATTTGCCGCGCGAAAGCGGGTTTGAGTTCGTCGATGGAATCGATGAGGCGGCCGATGCCGTGAAGAAGGTCCTCGGCAACTGGCCATCTTGGTCAAAGCGCGCGCGAGAATCCGCTTTGGAAGTGTTCGATTCGGCGAAAAATTTGCGGAAAATTCTGGAGCTTTAGAGCCGCTGCCTGAAGCGAAAATGTGGTTTGCGATTCCACGTTGCAAAACAGTTTTGGGATGTTACTCGTTCCCTCGTTATGGCTGATCTGATGAAAGCGGACGAGTTGAAAGCCCGTCTCAAAAAAATCCCCGAATGGGAACTGGAGAAGAAACACATCGAACGCACTTTTGAATTTGATGATTTCGCCGACGCGATCGATTTTGTGAATGCAGTGGCCGAAGTGGCCGAAGATGAAGAGCACCATCCTGACATCGACATCCGCTACAATAAGGTGCGCCTGATTCTTTCTACCCACAGCAAAGGCGGTTTGACCGAGCTTGATTTCGGTCTAGCGGAACGAATCGACACATTGGCCGAGTAGGGAACGTGAATAGTTGTAACCGCGGGCGTTGACCGCGGCCGGCACTCAGCGCTCCTCATCGGCATCGATAAAGCCGAACATCGTTTCGATATCTGCTCTGTCAGACATACCGGCTTCTTTTTTGCGGCGTTTGAGAATTTCAGAGCCTTGGTCATTCCAGCCAAACTTTCGCATGAATTCGTTCCAAATGTGAATTTCCTCTTCTGACGGCTTGCTGCCGGCATTGAAGCACCACTGCAGGATTTCTTCATCTGTGCCGCCTTGTTTCACACGTTCGACTAACCGGTTGTAATCAACACCCAGGAAGTTAACGCATCGACTGTCGAAGCCTTTGCCAAGATTGGGCTGATAATCGGCGGGCAATTCGCCCCTGGCGTGCGCATGGATTTTGTCCAGCATTCTGCCGAAGTGCACGATCCCGCCGACCTTGGCTGAGGGGCTGCGAAGACCGGGGTCTTTCATGTGCAAATCAGTTTCGGCCGTTCCTGATTGCTTTCAAGGCTGTGAAATAGATTTAGAGATTTAGAGATTCAGTGATTAAATGATTTCAACCGCTAATTAATGCAATGGATCGGGTCGTTGGAATAGAAACCGAATACGGCTGTCTGCTCCGTAAAGAGGAGCCGCATCTCAATTCCGATGTGTGGCCGGCGAAGGTAAAGAATTACCTTTTTCGTAAAGCCAACGCGGGCACGATTGATCTCCATTACAGAGATTACGAAGAACCGCCGGGTAACGGCGGCTTTCTTCTTAACGGCGGACGTCTCTATCTCGATATGGGACACATCGAATATGCGTCGCCGGAATGTTTGCATCTGCACGACCTTGTTGCCTACGAATTAGCAGGTGATGACCTGCTCCAATCGTCGCTCGTAGCCCTCGGCGCGGAGGATCGCGTGTCGTTCATTAAAAACAATGTTGATCATCACACGGGCGCTACATTTGGCTGCCACGAGAATTATTTGATGAAACGCGAGGCACAATTCACGCCTCCGATCCTCGGTACGCTCCTCACTTTCCTGGCGACCAGGCAAATTTTCACCGGCGCCGGCCGTGTCGGTCAGTCAAACCCGCTCGCATTCGATTTTGAGCCGCCACAAACAGAGGCGCAGATTAATTTTCAGCTCAGTCAGCGTGCCGATCACATCGTCAACGACATCTATCAATGGGTGCAATTCAATCGCGCCATCATTAACGCACGCGATGAGCCGCTGGCGGATTATCGGAAATATCGGCGGCTTCATTTGCTCATTGGCGATTCGAACATGAGCCCCTTTGCCACCGCGCTGAAAATCGGCACGACCGCGTGCATTTTATCGCTGCTCGAGGAAGGCTGTTTGCCGCGGGATCTGGTCCTGGTCGATGCCGTTCAAAGCACGCGTGACATCTCGCGCGACCCCACCGAACGATGGATTGTCGATCTTGAAAATGGCAAAACGATCGGCGCGCTCGATGTCCAATGGGAATTCCACCAACTGGCGCAAAAACACCTGCGAAACAGCAGTGCGGAAACTAACTGGCTGCTGGAAAACTGGAGTTTTGTCCTTGAGGCGCTCGAGCAAAATCGTCAGTCACTGATCGGCGGGGTCGATTGGATTACAAAAAAATGGCTGCTCAAGACCTTCATCGAAGCCGAAGGGCTGAGCTGGGACGACCCGTGGCTACAAAGCATCGACCTCGAGTATCACAACATAGATCCTAAACGTGGACTCTTTTACAGCGTCACGCCGGGCAAGCGAATCGCTGAGTGGAACAGCAACATCCGCCGGCCCGGTGCGACGCACAGCCCGCCTGCGAATACACGCGCATTAGGTCGCGCTCATGCAGTAGCTTTCTTTCAGAATTGCAGTTTCCCATACGTGATCAATTGGGATTCGATTGCCTGCGACAGCCGCGACTCTCTTGTCATGGGCGACCCATTCCAGACTTACAACCAAGAAGTTGAACAGTTTCTGACCAAACCACGGCCTACAGGCAACCTGACCGAAACATAAAATAATGAAATTTCATTTCGTTTATCGTTTCTGTCTCACTTGTCCCTGGTCTTTTTCGCACAGA
This sequence comes from uncultured Candidatus Udaeobacter sp., assembly GCA_955652245.1. Lineage (GTDB taxonomy): Bacteria > Verrucomicrobiota > Verrucomicrobiia > Chthoniobacterales > UBA10450 > Udaeobacter. The sequence continues at coordinate 2,710 of CATPAV010000146.1, forward strand.
ACTACAAAACGGTGGTAGCAGCAGCTCGCTCTTCTACACCGGCTTGGCGGTCGGGGCGCGGTCAGCGTGCTCCGACTCGTCAACATAGCAATGCTGAACGCGTTTTGGCTGTCCTTCCTCGGAATTATCTCTCTGCTTCTCGTCGGCATGCTGCACCATTAGTCATCTAACCAAGTGAGTTGAGGGCTACCAGATTTGAAAATGAGAAATGCGAAATTAGAAAGTAGAACGTTGAGACTCGCCGCACTCGCCATACCGGTAGCAATTACTGTTAGCACTTTCGGTCAACAAAAGCCTGAAGCAGCGCCGAGCGGCGCACGCGACGACTTGCTCTGGAAGAAGCTCAGCGATCGTGTTGCCGAAATTGTCGAACGATTTGATGGCGTTATGGGCGTGGCGATTGTCGATCTTACAGACGAGCGAACGATTCTGAAGAATGCCGATCGGGTGTTTCCGACTGCGAGCTCCATCAAGATAGCGATCCTGTCGGAGTTGTATCACCAAGATCAGGAAGCTCGCACTGGGGTCGCAGGTAAGGCCAAACTGGATGACGTTTACGCATTCGATCCCAAAGACTTGGTTGAAGACAGTCAGATCATGGCAGGTCTTACTCCGGGTGTGACGCGAGTTACAAACCGCGACCTGGCTCAGTTCATGGTTGCAGTGAGCGACAACGCCGCTGCCAACATTCTGATCGATCGCGTCGGCCGCGAAAACGTCAATGCCATGCTGCGCGGTCTCGGCCTGGCGAAAACGATGTTGCGGCGCAAGATGATGGATGTGGCAGCGTCTCGACGCGGTGAGGAGAACATTTCTACGCCGCAGGAAATAGTGCGGCTACTCGAAGCGATCTACAAAGGAAAGGCGCTGAACAAGGAGGTGACTGCCGCCTTCATTAAACAGCTATCGACGCTGAAGGAGAGTTATATTCCGCGCGAACTACCGGCGGGTGCTCAGGTGGCGAACAAGCCCGGCAATTTGGAAGGTGTGCGGACGGATTCAGGCATCGTTTTTGTGAAGAACCGGCCATTTGCCATGAGTGTGATGACGGCTTACGACCGCGACGAGCGCGCGGCCGAACACGCGATCAGCGAGATTGCGCTCAA
>CATPAV010000147.1 GCA_955652245.1 uncultured Candidatus Udaeobacter sp.
ACCAGGATCTGCTCAAACAACTTGGCGCGGATGTGGCGATCGATTATACGACGACCAAGTTCGAGGATGTTGCGAAAGATGTCGATGTTGTGCTCGATTCGGTCGGCAAAGACACGCTCGCGCGTTCCTACGGCGTGGTAAAGAAAGGCGGGTTCATCGCAACGTTGGTCGCCCAGCCTGATCAGACGGAACTCGACAAACACGGAATCCGCGGGGCGCCGATCTCGGTAAAACCGAATTCAGACGAGCTCACGGAGATTACGAAACTGATCGAACAAAAGAAAATCAAGCCGGTTGTTTCACAAGTGCTGCCGCTTACCGAAGCAGTGAAGGCACAGGAACAAGCCGCGACACATCACACCCGCGGCAAAATTGTGCTCAAAGTCGCGGACGAGCCGAAGTAGTAACTAGCGGGTCGCCTGTGCTATAACGCAGGGATGAACTGGGAAGCGATCAACGCGATCTCGCAATTGGTCAGCTCGATCGCGGTCGTTTTGTCCGTGCTATATCTCGGCATACAAGTGCATCGGAGCACGCGCGTGGCCAAGCTCGCTACGCAAGATGCCGCGGCCACGGCCCTGCGCGATGTGACCAAGCCTTTCATGGAGAACGCCGAGCTGGAACGGATCTGGCGAGTAGGTCTGGAAGATCTCAGCGCACTTTCCACCGAAGATCGGGCGCGCTTTTTTCACGCCACCTATCAATTCTTGAAGGCATTCGAGACAATTCATTTTCATTATATTTATGGGCTAATGGATCGGCAGCTCTGGGAAGGTTGGCTAGGACTTCTTCAACATTACATAGCTGCGCCCGGAATCGCCCATTACTGGAAGCTTCGTCCCGAAGTTTTCTCCGAGCGGTTCCGGAAATTCGTTAACGCACTCGAACCTCCGGCCGAGCAACGGACCGTCGGGAATCTTTTTGGCCGGGAACGAGAGTCATAGTGCGGCGTGTCTCGGGTCGCGCGGAGGCGCTACGCCTCACGCGCGTCCATAACGAAGCCGTTCGAAGATCTTACAAGCGAGACCTGGCATTACAGAAAAACCGTTGCTGTGATGCATAAGGCGAGCTAATTGCACGGTCTGTCGCGCGGGCAAATAGATGAATATTCACGAGTATCAAGCCAAGGAATTGCTGCAAAAATTCGATGTCGCGACGACACGCGGCAAAGTGGCCTCAACGGTTGATGAGGTAGAACAAATCGCGAGCGAGCTGGGACATGTCGATCTTGTCGTGAAAGCGCAGATTCACGCGGGCGGGCGAGGGAAGGGGACATTCAAGAACGGATTCAAGGGCGGGGTTCACCTCTCCAAGTCGCCGGCCCACGCTCGCGAGATCGCGTCGAAAATGCTAGGCCAAACTCTCGTCACCCATCAAACCGGGCCCGGCGGCCGCATCGTGAACAAAGTGCTCGTGGCGGAGTCGGCGGAAATCGCGCGCGAAATTTATTTTGCGACTCTGCTCGATCGAACCACGGCCGCGCCGATGATTGTCGCGAGCACGGAGGGCGGCGTTGAAATTGAAACCGTGGGTGCGAAATCTCCGGAGAAAATTATCCGCGAAAAAATTGATCCGCTTGCTGGTCTGCAACCATTTCAGACACGGAAACTGGCGAAGCAACTCGGCTTCGAATCGGGACAGTTGAAGAGCGCGTCGAAATTATTCGAAGGGATCTATCGGGTATTCATCGCCTACGATTGCTCGATGGTTGAAGTCAATCCGTTAGTCGTTACAACCAAAGGCGAAGTGCTCGCGCTCGATGCGAAGTTTAATTTTGACGATAACGCGCTTTATCGTCATCCGGAGATTGCAGCGATGCGCGACATTGCGGAGGAAGATCCGCGGGAAGTCGAAGCGTCAAGGCATGGGCTCAATTACATCGGCCTCGATGGAAACATTGCCTGCCTCGTGAACGGCGCTGGGCTCGCCATGGCGACAATGGACATCATCAAGTTTTATGGTGGCGAGCCGGCCAACTTTCTCGATGTCGGCGGCGGCGCGACCGAGGAGCAGGTGACCGACGCGTTTAAAATTCTGATCTCCGACAAGAAGGTAAAGGCAATCCTCGTCAACATATTCGGCGGCATCATGAGATGCGATATCATCGCGCAAGGCATCATCAACGCCGCGAAGACGGTGAAGCTGTCGGTGCCGCTCGTCGTGAGACTGGAAGGAACCAATGTCGAAAAAGGGAAACAGTTGCTCAAAGAAAGCGGTCTCACGTTGATCGCGGCCGACGATCTCGCAGATGGCGCGCAAAAAGTTGTCAAAGCAGCTAACGCCAAATGAAAGTTAGATCGACAGTCGCCTTTACGCTGATGCTCGCGGCAACAGTTGCGGCTGACGAGCTGCCGCGGAAAACAAAAACGCCGCGCGAATCGTATCCCAATGTTGATGTGATTTACGATTTCGTTACGGCACCACGCGGCGAGCGATTGCGGACGATCATCACAAAGCCACACGACGCCAAAGGAAAACTGCCCGTGATTTTTGTGGCCGGTTGGCTCAGTTGCGATTCGGTCGAAGCGCCAGCGGAAACAAAAGACGCGACCGGAGTTGTGTTTCAAGGCCTCGCGCAGATGCCTGGCTTCTGTCTGTTCCGGGTCGAAAAGCAAGGTGTCGGCGACAGCGAAGGTAATTGTGCCGAGAACGATTTCGACTCGGAGCTGGCAGGTTATCGTGCGGCGTTTCACGCGTTAAAGAATTACGACTTCATCGACTCCGATCGGATTTATATCCTCGGAATTAGCAACGGCGGCGGATTCGGCCCGTTAGTTGCGGCATCTGACGCGGAACAAAGGCAAATCCGCGGGTACATAGTGGTCGGCGGCTGGGTGAAAACATGGTTCGAACACATGCTCGAAATTGAGCGGCGTCGTTTTGCTTTGATGGGTAAATCGCCGGCCGAAGTGTCTGATCGGATGAAAGGGGTGGCCACGCTTTATCATGATTGGCTGATCAAAAACAAACCGATCGATGGAATCTTACACGAGCATCTGCCACTGGCGGAGCTTTGGCCCCAAGGGACCGATCACGGTCATCTTTACGGCCGACCACTCGCGTTTTATCAGCAACTGCAAAATCTTAACCTCGCAGCGGCATGGTCGCGCGTGAAGGTGCCAACGTTGGTTTTGCATGGCCAATACGATTGGATTATGAGCCGCGAAGATCACGAATTGATCGCGGCTTATGTGAATGCGAATCGTCCGGGAGCAGCGCGCTTCGTTGAGGTCCAAGAAACGGGGCACACGTTTCAACATTATTTGAGTTTCGCGGATGCATTTGAAGGAAAGAGCGGTCCATTCGATCCGAAAGTGCTGCAGCTGCCGACTGATTGGTTTAAGCAACAGCAAGCAAAAACGTGAACATGAAAATCAGGGCGATTGGATTTGTCGCAATTCCGGTCACAGACATCAAACGGGCGCGTTCGTTTTATGAAGAGGTGCTCGGATTAAAAGCTTCGGACGAAATGATGCAGGGCCGGTGGATCGAATATGACGTCGGAGATGATACGCTGGCGATTGCGAACGTGAGCGACACTTGGACGCCATCCGACCAAGGAACTGGAGCGGCGCTTGAAGTGGAAGATTTTGATGACGCGATTAAGCGATTGAACGATCGACATGTTCGGTTCGCGGCGAAGCCGTTCGAAACGCCGTGCTGTCACATGGCCGTCATTCAA
>CATPAV010000148.1 GCA_955652245.1 uncultured Candidatus Udaeobacter sp.
CCGTAACTCACATCCCGTTCCGAATTCTTTTCCGCGCACCGTTTGCATTACTGGATGCCGGAAACGCGCTGTTATTATTCTCGTTGCTTCCTGAAAACCGGTGGCGATTTTTCGCCACCGCTTGTTACTGGCTGAGTCCGACTGCTATCCTTATTTCCGCCTATCACGGCAATACCGACAGCGCGGTCGCGTTTTTCCTTTTACTGACTGTTCGGTTAGCGACGAAAGAACGAGTCCTAAGTAGCGGCGTTGCCTTCGGCGCGAGCCTTTGGGTCAAACTGCCGGGGATACTGGCTCTTCCTGCGCTCCTGGCGTTGTTTCGTCGCTGGCGCATTCGCGGCATTTTTCTGCTCGCAGCGGCCATCAGCGCATTTTTAACTTATCTTCCCGCCCTCGTTCAGGATTACAAAATCGTTTTCACGAACGTTTTTGGATACCGCGGATTGATTTTACAAACTGCGGAGGGCGTTCCGTTGTGGGGTCCGAGCGTCTTACTTTTTTCCACGGTCGTGCCAATCCAGGCTTGGCCGGAAAAATATCTTCGACCGGTTCTATTCCTTCTCGAGCAGAGTTGGTATATCGCGATCGCTGCCATGCTCCTTCTCTCGTGGTTGCGTAGACATCGTGCGTCTGCTCAAGAGGTGTGCGCGACCATTGGCATGGCCTACGCCGTTCTTTTTGGATTTAGCGACTATTGGGCGTTCCAATATTTTGCCTGGGCTTTGCCCTTTTGGTTCTTCCTTCGCTGGTGGTTCTCCATTCCAGCGGTAGCGCTCACCAGCGCCTACCTCTATTCGTTGCACTGGCTTTTCTCCGGGAATGGCTGGCTACTTGGAAAATGGGATTTTCTGGGACATCCAAATCTACCATTGGTTGTCCTCATTATTCGGAACACAGCCGTATCGTTCTTTTTTGTCAGCGCATGTTTTTTCTTGATTCGCGCATTTCGGCGCGAACTAACTTCAACGCGAGCATCGAGCTCACAAGATATTCCGAACAAATGAACGGTTCGGATGCGTTGACCACTCTTCGGCGCCACTGGCCGTTCGTGCTCGTAGCCATGATCGGGTTGGGCCTCATATTCACCAATCTTGGCTCCGGCTATTTGTGGGCCGATGAAGGCGATACCGCGGTGCTGGCGTCGAACATCCTGAAATTTGGCGTCCCGAGAGCATGGGACGGCGTGACCTTCATGGATTCAGATTTTGGCGCTCGGGTTAATAATGATCTCGTAATGGTAAGCAGCCCGTGGCTGCAGTATTACCTCGCAGCCGCGTCATTTTGGCTTTTCGGCCAAAACACCTTTGCCGCCCGCCTGCCGTTCGCCTTCGCGGGCTGGTTAACCATTTTGCTCGTCTATCGCCTCATTTGGCAATCGATCGCCGATCGTCGAGCGGCCCTTTGCGGAACGATCTTAACGATCTGTTCCGTGCAGTTTCTTCTTTTTTGCCGCCAATCGCGTTACTACGCCCTCGCGATGCTTTTTACGCTTTTGTTGATCGAGACTTTTTTGCGGATGAAAACGTCACGGCAAACCGCACTGTTTGCGGTTGTAGCCATCCTCCTATTCCACACTCATCCAATTGGCATCGTTCCCGTGTTTGCTCTTGGTGCCCTAACGTTAATAGATCGCGGATTTTCCTCGCAGCGAAGATGGTTCTGGTTGGCTCTGCCAGCGGTTATTGTTTTAACGGTACCCTGGTTTGCATTAGCGCAGACGGGTTACACCGAGAACGCTTCGCTAGTGCCGTCGGTTCACGATTTTTTTGCGCGCTTAGTTCAATACTTGATCGAGTGCTCGTCCGTGGCGCCGCTGATCGGAGTAACGGTTCTGGCTGTGGTCAGCTTGATCGGCCGCTCCCGCATTGATCGACCTAGGGAGCAGCGAGCGAGAGAGCTGCTGGTTACAATTCTAGCTGTGAGTGTTTCCTACGCGATCGCCATGGCCATCACTCAACGAACGGCTGCTTTGTGGGTGACTGGTCTTCGTTATACTTCTGCGGTCATCCCGCTTCTCGCAACCGCGGCGGGCCTGCTCATCGTGAAAGTCAGCCGTGAAAGAAATTCTGTTTTGCTGTCGTTGCTGTCGCTTTTCGCGTTTACGAACTTCGCTCAAATTACACCATGGCTCTTCTGGGCCGACAAAAATCCAGATCCCGAACACAAAATTGTCGCACCCCATGTTCCAGAAAAGACGATCAATTGCTTCTTGCCCGCCGCCGATCTTTTTTTTCTTCGCGATTTATTCTACTCGAATATTGGAACAGTCGGTAAATGCAGCGAATTCCTTCGCGAAAATGCCCGGGCTAACGATTTACTTGTAACGAATTACGAGTCGGAGCCGCTCTATTTCCACACGCGATTGCCGCAAGGGATGAAAATCATGAGGCAGGATGCGATTTACGAGACTGCGCGACGTCGCGGACTCCCCGAATACGTTTTTGGAGTCGACCACGCTCGCTGGGTTGTTTGGCGTTTCAATTGGGATGATTATTTGGGAATTCGCTGGCCCGACGTTTCAGATCACCTTTTAGCAGAAGGCGCGCGGCTCAACGATGTGGCGGAGATAAAAGAAACCGCCTGGGAAAACCGGGAAAACATTCATTTTCATCGGTTCTCCGGTGACACGTATCTATTTCCACATGACACAAATCTGCAAGCAGCGCACATTTTCCGTGTCGATTGGCCCGCGGGTCCATAGGGC
>CATPAV010000149.1 GCA_955652245.1 uncultured Candidatus Udaeobacter sp.
AAAGAGATGTTCGACAAATACAAGGTGGTAAGTGACGAGAGTCTCCTGGTGATTGATTACGAAGGACGCAACAAAATAGTGAAAGCGTCCGAGATGGCGGAGGTCGATCAGAGCGGAATGGCTTTCGGCGAAGGCCCACGTGTCACCGCTTTCAAAGGCGAACAGGCAATTACGAGCGCGATGATGGATGTAGTCCAGGGCAAGAAAAATACTCTCGGCTATGTGCTCGGCCACAAAGAGCCACCGCTCTCTGGGAACACCAACATCTCCGTGCTGAAGGCGTTCATTGAGAACGAAAACATCAAGTTCCAGGAGTTGAATCTTTTCGACGTCGGCGCAATTCCCGCGGAATTAAAGACGATCCTGATCATCGGACCGCAATACGATCTTTCCGATCGCGAAATGAAATTATTGCGAGATTTCTGGGACAAACAGGGACGAATTCTGTTGCTTCTCGATCCCGCAGCAAAGACACCAAAGCTGGATGCATTTCTGAACAATCTCGGCGTCAAAGTGAACGACGACCGGCTGATGGTTTTCTTGCGCACTGGAATCGAGGAACTCGCCCTCACCCGCGATGTGCAGGCCCATTTCCTGGGCGGCAGCCCGGTCACAAAACGTCTGGCCGATGTGCGCGCGCTTTTCTTTGGTGGCACATCTTCGCTAACGCTTGAGCCTGACCGCGTACGCGCGGCCAATGTTCGCCTCGATCCGTTGATCCAGGCGGAGAAAGGCTATTTTGCCGAGATGGATTACAATTCGGACAACCAGGCCAAATTTCAGGCCGATGCTAAAGCTATTGGTGCTCCGCCGACGATTGGCGCCGCCGTGGAAAGAGGCGCAAGTGCGGACGAGCGCGTCCAGATGAACTCGTCGCGGCTGGTCGTCGTGAGCAACGCGACTTTCGTTCAGGACAATGCTGTCACCCAAGATCAGCAGGCGCTCGACTTTATCTCCGGCAGCGTGAACTGGCTGCTTAGTCGCGAGCAGTTGATCGGGATCGCGCCGAAAATTTCCAAACCCCTCACCTTCACTCTGAATGAAGACGCGTTGCGCAATCTGCGCTGGATCGTTCTGGTCGGAATGCCCCTTATTTTTGCGGTGCTGGGGGCAGCGGTCTGGTGGCAGCGCCGCGTTTGATTTGTGGAGGTAATCTATGAATTGGAGGACCACCTTTGTTCTAGCCGCGATTGTTCTGGCGGTTTTCGCTTACGTCAGATTGTTTGAGCTTAAACAACCGGGCACCGAAGAAGCGAAACGCCAGGCGCAGAACGTGGTCAACTTCGAGCGAGCCAAAATCGATGGCGTTGTCATTCAAAATGGCGACGACAAAATCGAGATGCGACGCCGCGACAATAAATGGCGCCTAGAGGCGCCGATTAAAGATCAAGCCGACGGTTCTTTGATCGAGAATTTGCTCTCGGATTTAGAGAACTGGCAGAAGGACGCGACGATTTCGGCCAAAGAGATTGAGGCGGATAAAAGCAAACTTAGTGAGTATGGCCTGAATAAGGCAAAGCTGCGACTCAAGTTATTGGGCCGGGATCGGCCACCGGAGATTTTTTTCGGAAAAGATGCTGCGCTTGAAGGTAAGATGTATGTGCGCTTGAACGACTCGAAGGAGACTTTTCTCGCCGCGCAAACGGTCAAAAAAGATATCGAGAAGAAGCCAGAGGAATTTCGGGACAGAAAGCTAACGGATCTGAGCACTGCGCAGGTATCGCGCGTCGTCTTGAAATCGCCTGTTGGGGAGATGGAGCTTGAGAAAGGGAACGATCATTGGGAGATTTTGAAGCCGCTTCGCGCGCGCGGCGACGATCAAAAGATCGCCGACCTCATCGCGCAGGTCACTACTGCCCAGATTCAACAATTCGTGGCCGACGATCGCGGCGACCTTCATCCATTTGGTTTGGCCGAACCGCGAGGAGCGATCACGCTATTTACCAAAGACGATAAGCAAGGTCAGCTCTTACAGATTGGCGGTATTCCTCAAAAAGCAAAAGACCAGGTTTACGTGCGCTCGGCCTCGCGCGGTTTTGTCTATACGCTGCCAAAGAAGATTGAAGAAGTTCTCAACACCAGGCCGGACGACTTGCGCGACCGGCACCTGGTTAGGATCGACACAAATATTCTTGACCGAATCACCATCGACGCACCCGGCAAAGGCAAAATAGTTCTCGCGCGCAAAAATGAAAATTGGACAATCGCCAGCCATAATAATGTCCCGGCAAATTCGGGCGAGATCCGACGTTTGATTGATACTTTGCAAAACGAACAGGTCACGAAATTTGTGGAAGACGTAGCTTCCAATTTGTCGAAGTACGGCCTCGATAAACCGCAACTGAGATTGACCCTCAGTTCATTCGCCTCGGAAAATACTGCTGAAACTAAAGCTGGCGAGCAGCCCTTTGCGACGATCACATTCGGAAAAGTCGACGGCGACGATGTTTATGCGCGCCTGGCGGAAGAGCCATTCATCGTCGCGATCCGGCGTGGATTAATCGATCAAATTTCTACCGACGCGGCGCCGTGGCAGGAATTGTCGATCTTTAAATTCAAGCCGGAGCAGATTCACCGTTTGAGTGTGGCTGCAAAGACTGAGTCAACGCTGGCCCGAGACGCGAAAGGCGAATGGACTTGGGTTAAAGGAGGTGAAATTATCAATCAAGCGAATCTCCAGTCCTTGCTGAACACACTGTCGAGCCTGCATGCCGTGCGCTGGATTGGACCAACGCTGCCGCAGCATGGCCTTGAGAAACCACAATTCACAATCGCTTTCACCACGTCGCCTGACGACAAAAACTCCCACAAATTGTCTATTGGCAGTGCTGCTGGCGACGGAGACTGGTTTGGGCGTGTAGATGAACGCGAAGGCACTTTTGCCATCAGTAACGCGGATTTCAACGCGCTGCGCTTGCCTCTCGCCACTGTGCCTGCAAGCCCATCTCCGACAGCAACAGGCGCAACTGCGTCGGCAACTCCTTTACCGAGCGCAACGCAAAATCCTTAATCCGTAGCGGCGGTCTGTGACCGTCGCAAGATTCCGCGCTCATAAAGCCGCTACAATCTCTCCGCGGTATAAATCGTAGCGATGCCGCCAGTGAGCGGTTCGGCGTTCGCATTCCGGAAGCCGCTTACTTCGACCAGTTGCAGCATCGTCTCGCCGCTCGGAAATTCTTCAATCGAGTCGCCGAGATAATCGTAAGCATTTTTTTGCCTGGTGAGAAAGGAGCCGAGAACTGGCAAACACCGATGCAGATAGAAGCGATAAAGCGCGCGCAGGATCGATAATCGCGGGAGAGAAAACTCAAGAACGAGCAAATGGCCATTGGTTCTAAGCACCCGCGCCATTTCGCGCAACGCCCTACCCCAATCTTCCATGTTGCGCAAACCGAAGGCAACCGTCACGCAATCAAAGGAAGCATCGGCAAAAGGCAATAGCATTGCATCGGCAACAACGGTTTGCCGCACCCCCTTGCTTTTCGCGAGTTCCAGCATCTCAGGCAAAAAATCAACGGCGGTGATTTCTGCATCCGGCAGTTTTTTCTGGATGGCGAGCGAAAGGTCTCCAGTTCCGGCTGCAAGATCGACAACTTGCTTTGCCTTCCAACCTGCGACGATTTGAGCAGCGCGATTCCGCCAGTAGAAATCGACGCCGCAACTGAGCGTGTGATTAGCTAGATCATAACGTCGGGCGATGGATCCGAACATTTGCCGGACCCGCTCAGGTTGAGTCGCGATAGTGGACTTAGTCAACATCTCAGAGAATTGAACATCCAACACCGACTGGCAATCTTCCAATGGGTCCTCCTCTTTGGGTGGCGATCCATCTAGCTCATTTTAGCAAAACTTGCTTCTAGCACCAACTCTTCAGCTACCGGGCATCCGCGCACTAGAGTTTAACTTTATAGAAAAGATGTTTGCTATCTAAGCTAACTCCGGCTATGTGACGAGACATGGATACATCTGCTAGAGCTTTACAAGAAGCCATCTCGATTCGCCGACAAATCAATGCTTTGGAAAACCGCCTTTCGTCAATCCTGGGAGCTTCCTCTTCCGGGCCCTCAACTCACGGAGGTCGCCGCCGCATGTCGGCCGCGACTCGAGCCAAACTTGCAGCCGCCGCGAAGGCTCGCTGGGCAAGGCAAAAAGCGGGAATAAAAACAACAACCGCACCCAAAAGAAAGGGTGGAATCACCGCTGCCGGGCGAAAGAGGCTTTCCCAGTTGATGAAAGCTCGCTGGGCGGCAAGACGGAAGGCTGCGGCGAAGAAATAAGGCCGGCCAGTCCAACCTGGCGCATTATCGTTGTCCTATTATTCTGTTCGCGTTTTGCTGCGTTAAGTCAACATCCAGCGCGGCAGAAGGTAACTATTGCTCGCGAGAGGACTCGAACCTCCACGGGTTGCCCCATACGGTCCTGAGCCGTACGCGTCTGCCAATTCCGCCACGCGAGCAAAAAGAGAGCGACCACAACGATGCGCATGCGCCAGTGACCTGCAAGGTCGAACCAGCAACGTCGATCTTGCGACAGGGATGAAGCGCTCGACGCTCGATTAGATTAGCCCAAGCGCCTCTTGCGTGCACGAACTTCCACCTGATGCGCTTTGCGTGCCTGGCCAAGAGAACGTAAAAGATCGGCGTAATTCGATGCGACAACCTCGTAATCTTCGGAAGGTTTTCCGCTCCCCTCCTCCCAACTCTTGAGCGCAGCGCGATAAAGCTCAGCCGCCTTCGCGTAATCGCCACGCGAATGATATACCACGGCAAGGTTGCATTTAGATTGTGCGATGTCCGGGTGCGTGGCCGGGTACAGCTTTTCGCGAATATCCAACGCGCGAAGATGTATTTTTTCCGCTTCGGAGTAACGACGCTCGTTCGTGTAAAACACGGCCAGATTATTCAGGACTGAGGCTACATCGGCGTGGTTGGACCCGAGTTGTTTCTCGTAAATTTGTAAAGCATGCAAATAGTACGGCTCCGCCGCTTTTTGCCGTCCCGATTTGCGGAAAATCAGCGCAACATTGTTCAACATCGTGCCGAGATCCGAGTAAGGGAGGTCTCCGAGTTGGGTGCCGGCTGCAATCGCTTTCTCGTAGAAGTCGATCGCTTCCTCAGATTGTCCTAGATTATCGCACAAAAACGCCAGCCGGCGCGCGGAGCGGTAGATGGCGCGCTGGTCCGGTGTTTTTACTTTTTCCAAGATTGCATGGCTTTTGACCAGATATGCTTTGGCCGAAGCGCGATCGCCCTTTTGATCAAGAAGCTCCCCTAATTTTTCGAAGCTGGCCGCTAATGGGCGCCCCGCGCCAGGAAAGGCGCGTTTGGCAACTTCGAGAGCTGTTTCAGCAACACGGATTGCTTCAGGGAGGCGATTACTCGCGCGCAGGGTATCAAGTTTGTCATTGAGGATCGACCACAGCCTTTCTTCACCTTTCATCAAACATCACCAACCCTCGCTTAGTTGGGCGACGAGTCGCGTGGCGAGATCTTCCGTAGCGAGTGGTAATGCCTGCCGTTCATCAGTAGTCACGTCCGAGCTGACGAAAAAACTGGTCGTTCCGATAGCTTGTTCCGGCGGGGCCAGCGGCTTACCATCCCGGCCGATCAGCGTGTACTTCACGATCAAGCCCAGGTTAAATTCAGTCGTGGCAAGAACGTTCCCGCGCACCGATCGCGCCGGACTCCGGTTAATGCGGAATACTTCAGCCGTCAAAGTAGCGTCCGCATTTTCGCCACTTGCAATCTGAAATGTCCCATCCTGTTGCAACTGCTTGATCACTGTATCAGTGACCAACACTTCAATGTGAGGGACAAGAGTATGGTTTTTGAAGGTTGGGACGGCGATACTGTGAACATCGCGCAGGTAATAGGGCTTTACCGGCCCAATGTGGTAACCCAGACAACCAATCAGGCACAGACAGGCGAGAGCTGCCGCAAATATAGCTTTCACGGCGCCGGTGAGGCGGACGCTTCAGGAGAAGCCGAGACTTCAGGAGCTGAAGGAGCGCCGGAGCTTGTGCCTGTGCTCGGCGGGCCGGGCAATGGTTCAGGCGCAGTTGTGGTGTCCGGCGCAAGTGAAGCTGGCGGTGGCAGCGAAACATCCGTCTCTGGCGCGGGCAACGGCGCTTCGTTATTTGCCGGACCTGGCTTCGCCCCCGCCCCGCTTTTGGCCGTCCGCGCCGCATTTGCAGCTCCTTTTTTCTTCCCTGCGTCCGCCGTGGTAAAGGCAGGCTGAAGCAC
>CATPAV010000150.1 GCA_955652245.1 uncultured Candidatus Udaeobacter sp.
GAAACTAAGAGGCGTTAAATCGACAGCGGTTGGCTATGCGGGCGGAACCAAGGAAAATCCGACCTACGAAGATGTTTGCACGGACAAAACCGGCCACGCCGAAGTGGTGGAAGTCGAATTCGATCCATCGCAGGTGAAATACGAGGACCTGCTGGATGTTTTTTGGTCCAACCACAATCCAACGACGTTGAATCGCCAGGGCCCCGACGCCGGAACGCAATATCGTTCAGTGATTTTTTATCATTCGCCTGAGCAAAAAGCAGCGGCCGAATCTTCAAAGGAAAAGATCGATAAGAGTGGGCGCTTTCGCCGCCCCGTCGTGACGCAAGTCGAAGCCGCCCCCAGATTCTGGCGCGCGGAAGAATATCACCAGCGCTACCTAGAGAAGCGCGGCCAAGCGCATTGCGCGATTTGAATCGAAACTTGCATGGACCGCGAGGTGATTCGGACACGGAATTTTGCGTCCGATGCGGCAAATTTCATCGTCGATCAAGCCCACAAAGCCGTTGCGGAGCGCAACGAATTTCGGATCGCGCTTTCCGGGGGAAACACTCCGCGGCCGATCTATGAACGGCTCGCCATAATCGGACGCGATCTTCCATGGGAATCAATCCGGATTGCTTTTGGAGACGAGCGTTGCGTCCCACCAGATGACTCTCAGAGCAATTTCAGGATGGCGCGCGAAGCGCTCTTTATCCCGGCCGCCATTCCCGAAAAATCGATCATGCGCATGCGCGGTGAAATAGATCCGCAAATGGCGGCGCAGGAATACGAGAATCAGCTCGAGCTGTTGGCGGCGCAGCGCGGCGAACAGATTTATCGGCACGATCTGATCCTGCTTGGCCTGGGTGACGACGGACATACCGCGTCGCTGTTTCCGGGCACGGCTGGTCTTGAAGAAACAACGCGGCGAGTGATCGCGAATTTTGTGCCGAAGTTTAGTTCGTGGCGATTAACATTCACTTTTCCACTCATCAATCATGCGCGGCAGATTTGTTTCCTGGTGAACACAACAAAAAGCGCGGAGTTGATCGAGCGCGTTCTGCGAGGCGATCCGCAATTGCCCGCATCGCGCGTCGAACCCACTGCTGGTGACGTGACTTGGATTCTTGGCTTGTCGTCTTAAGAGCTCGTTGGCCCATCGAACGCGGCTTAATTTTTTCGCTCTTGTCGCTGTTCCGGAAGCCAGTTCGACGACCCTAGCCGCAACCTCTAACAATTCGGCCCTTCAGTACTGTTCGCCGTCGTCTTCCTTTGGCGGTACGACGCGATCCTCAACGGCGTAGGCATGAAGCATGACTGCGATTAAGTAGAAAAAAAAGAGACCGGCGCCGAAGCCGGCCGAGGCGATTGCAGCCAGAAACACGAAAATCCCGGCGGGAACCGCGCCGGCCATCCACAAGAAACCCGCGAGCTTGTGTCCTTTATAAATATGACCCAGGCCGGGGATAATACTTAAAAGGACAGCTACCGCATCGCTCGCCTTTCCCTCCGCGGTCTCGGTGGCGCTTCGCGTCCAATCGCATTGATCGCAGCGTGTCGCATTCTTTGGCAACAAATGTCCGCAATACGGGCATGGCATTTTGTTCGCATCGCCCGGTGCCGGCTTGGCGGTTGGTGCGTCCGTGTAATCCACGTTCATTTCGATCGGTTGCTAAACGTCACAAGCCGCGCCGAATTCGTCAAGCAAACTTAAGACGCCATGCTCGTAATCGGCAGTGCAAATTTCCCAAGACCGGCTCAAATTGTCGCTGATGGCATCACTCACCGAAATAGTTCGATATACGGACAAATATTTGCGCGTCCCCGAAATTGAAGATTGGCCAAATGCGTTAAACGGTTTGCAGATCGAGAATTCGGGACAGGTGACGAAAATTGGCGCAGCAGTGGATGTCTCCACGCGCGCTCTAAGCGAAGCGGCAAAGAAGGATGTGGATCTTTTGATCGTGCATCACGGTTTGTTTTGGCCGGGTTTGCAACCGGTGACAAAGGCGTTGCACCGGCAATTAAGAATCGCATTTGAAAACGACATCGCGCTGTATAGCGCGCACTTGCCGCTCGACATTCATCCAAAGGTTGGCAACAACCCGCAACTGGCAACGGCGCTCGGGCTAAGATCGACCACTCCGTTCTTGGAAGAGAAAGGACAACTCATCGGTTTGAAAACGCACGCTTCCATCTTGCGCGATGAACTTTTGCGCAAACTGGAGAAGTCGTTGGGCGGGAAGGTCAAAGCGTTTGCGTTTGGTCCGAAGAGAATCAAAACGATTGGGGTCGTTACCGGGGGCGCCGGCTCGGAAATTTATCGCGTCGCGCGGGAAAAGATCGACATGTTCATCACCGGCGAAGCGCCGCATTGGGCCGCCGTCGCTGCCGAAGAGCTCGGCGTCAATTTGATTCTCGGCGGGCACTACGCTACCGAAACCTTCGGCGTGAAAGCGCTCGCTGACTATTTGTCTAAGCGGTTCAAATTGCCGTGGGAATTTCTCGATTTCCCGACCGGACTTTGACGGCCGAATTCAATCGCGACGCCATCGTCACTCTCGCAAGAAAACTTCTACGAACAGCATTGGATTGTTGGGCGAGCGATTGCAACGAAAAATATGGCTGCACATGGGCGGCTCAGACAGCTCGTATCCCTGCTTCGACAACGTGGTTACCGTATCGAGCAACTTTGATTGCCACCCGGATACTCCGATGCGGCAACATCGCGTGATTTTTTTGCTTTCGTTAATTCTGAGACGTTGTTGTTTGTTCGCCGATGACCGCGGCGCAAGAGCACCGAGCAAGCACACGGGCGACGGGGATCGTTGGCATCGCGATTTTGTGCAGCCGCGTCCTTGGGCTGATTCGCGAGCAGGTGTTTGCCGGGCTTTTCGGCGCGGGAAGAAATCTCGACGCATTTTTGATGGCTTTTCGGCTGCCGAATTTACTGCGCGATCTGTTTGCTGAAGGCGCACTTTCAACCGCATTCATCACTACGTTTGCTGGGAAAATAGCAACCGAAGGCGACGAATCTGCCTGGCGGCTTGCGAACAAGGTCGGGACGCTCACTGCCGTTTTTATGAGCGGAGTTACGCTGCTCGGTATCCTCTTCGCTCCGCAACTTGTCGATCTTCTGACGTGGGGAAGTTGGCCGCCGGATAAAACAGCGCTCACGATTTTGCTTACGCGAATCATGTGGCCATTCATGCTGCTGGTGTCGCTGGCGGCGCTCGTGATGGGAATTCTCAATGCGAAGCACGTCTTCGGTCCGCCGGCGATGGCATCGAGCTATTTCAATCTCGGCTCCATCATCGGGGGCGTAGCTATCGGCTGGTGGTTCGATCCGCATTTCGGGGCGCGTTCCCTTACCGGTCTGGCAATTGGAACGCTCATCGGCGGTGTTTGGCAATTGATCGCACAGTTTCCGTCGCTGCACCGCGTGGGCTACAAGTATCGCGCCGATTTTCAATGGCGCGACGAAGGCGTACGCACTGTGCTCGGCCTGATGGCGCCGGCGGTGATCGCGGCCAGCGCCGTGCAAGTGAACGTCCTGATCAACAGCGGGTTCGCGGCAAGTCTCGGCAACGGCCCGGTGAGCTGGCTCAATATCGCGTTTCGGCTGATGCAGTTACCGCTCGGGATTTTCGGCGTCGCCATCGGCACGGTTACGCTGCCGCTCGTCTCGAGGAGCGCGGCAATCGGCAACATCGACGAGTTTCGCGCGATCCTTGCCCGCGGAATGCGACTCGCATTTTTGCTCACCATTCCTTCAGCGATTGGACTCGCCATGCTTGCGTCGCCGATCATCAGCGTGATTTACCAGCACGGACGATTCACGGCCGAGATGACGCGGCAAACCGCAGGTGCATTGCAATTTTACGCCGTCGGACTCGTCTCATACGCAGCGTTAAAAGTGCTTACGCCGGCGTTTTATGCGATCGGCAAACGCAACACGCCAATGGTCGTGGGCTTCCTCGCAATCGGCACGAATCTTTTTCTCAACTGGCTTTTTACATTCCGGCTTGGCTGGGGACATCGCGGGCTTGCCTTTTCCACAAGTCTCGTCGCAACGATCAATTTTCTCTTGCTCTACGGGCTGATGTGGCGGCACGCGCACAGATTGGAAACACGCCGGCTGTTCGCCGGGCTCGGGAAAATCTGCGTGGCAGGCGTGCTGCTCGCCCTCGTTTGTTGGGCCGCGAACTACTGGTGGCTAGATGCATGGGAGCAATTGCGCTTTTTCAAAAAGCTATGCGCGCTACTTGCTGCGATTATCGTTAGCTTGATAACATTTTTCGGCGCGGCATTTCTGTTGCGCGTTGATGAAGTGCAAGACGTTGTCGATCTCGTTAGGCGGCGAACTGGATCCTAATCCGGAGAGATGCGCGCCGTCGTGTCCCAAGAAGTAATGGGACATGACGGAGCATGTCCCTCCATTATCCGAGCGCCTGATCGAGATCCTCAATCAAATCGTCGGCATTCTCGAGACCGATTGACAATCGCAAGAGATTTTCTGGCGAAGTTGTGCCCGCGCCTTCGATTGAAGCGCGGTGTTCAATCAAGCTTTCCACGCCACCCAAACTCGTAGCGCGAATAAAGATTTTTGTTTTCGCGGACACGTTCATTGCTGCCTCGCGACCGCCGGTGACTTCGAAAGAAAGCATCCCACCAAACATCGACATCTGGCGCCTGGCGATTTCGTGTCCCGGATGTGCTTGTAATCCCGGGTAATGCACCCGTTCCACGCGTTGGTGTTGCGCCAGAAATTCCGCGACTCTGATCGCGTTTTCTGAATGCGCCCGCATTCGCCACGGCAGAGTGCGCATACCGCGCAAGATCAGCCAGCAATCGAAAGGTGAGGGGACTGCCCCGCCGGAATATTGAATGGTGTGGACACGCTGAAAAAATTCATTGTCGATCCTTGCCATAACAATTCCTCCGGCGACATCGCAGTGGCCGCCGAAATACTTTGTCGTCGAGTGCAGAATGAGATCGGCGCCCAAATCGAATGGGCGCTGCAATACGGGCGCCCATGTATTGTCGCAAACGCAAAGCGCGCCTGCGTTGTGAATGATTTCGGCGACGGCCGCGATGTCCACAACCTTCAGAAGCGGATTCGAGGGAGTCTCGACCCACGCCAGTTTTGTTTTTGAGCGCAAAGCTTTTCGCACCTCGTCGAGATTGCTCATATCGACGAAATCGGCTTCAAGTCCCCAACGCAGGAGAATTTCGCGCAGGAGTCGTGACGTGCCGTAGTAGGCATCGACATGGGCGAGGACGTGATCTCCCGGTGCGAGCGCCTGAAACAGCGCCATTGCTGCGGCCGTGCCACTGCCAAAAGCCGCCGCTGCTTCGCCGCCTTCGAGCATGCTGATTCCGTGTTCCAATGCTTGACGATTCGGATTGTTATTGCGCGTGTACATAAAACCGCGCGAATAGGCGCCCTCGACGTCTCGTTCGAATGTAGTGGAGAGGTGAATCGGCGCCGAAACCGCCCCGGTGGCGGGATCGATCGCATGTCCGGCATGGACGGCTAGAGTTTCAATTTTCATTTCGATTAATTTTGGCAGGAACGTTACGGATTCCAAAGGTGATTGTCGATCCTACGCACGGTTTCGATTTGACGGGTCGGTTTGCCCAGCGCAAATAGCAACTGCACTTCCCGATCGGACATTCTAACTTCCGAATCCCTTCACATGACTATTTACGACGACGACGTGTTTCGAATGGCGTGTGCTCAATTCGAGGTCATCGCCGATTATCTGAGCATCGGCAAAAACCATCGCGAGCGGCTCATGTATCCGAAACGTGCCGTCGCTGTAACGCTGCCCGTGCACATGGACGATGGCAGCACGAAAACTTTTCAGGGTTATCGCGTTCAGCATCACCTAACACTTGGACCGACCAAAGGCGGGACGCGCTTCGCTCCTTCGTTATCAATGGGAGAAACCGCCGCGCTGGCAATGTGGATGAGCTGGAAATGTGCGCTCGCCAATCTGCCGTACGGTGGCGCGAAAGGCGGCATTGCGGTCGATCCGGCGAAACTGTCGCGCACCGAGCTCGAAGCGCTCTCACGCCGCTACATGCAGGAGATGATCCCCTTCGTCGGCCCGCATACTGACATTATGGGACCCGACATGGGAACGAACGAGCAGATCATGGCGTGGTTCATGGATACGTACTCTGTTTATCAAGGTTATGCCGTAAGTGAAATTGTCACCGGCAAGCCGGTTTCGATCGGCGGAACTGAAGGCCGGCGCGAAGCTACCGGTCGCGGTGTGGTTTACCTGATTGAGCGGGCCATGAATATGCTGAAGATGGACTCGGAAAAATCCACCGCAATTGTGCAGGGATTTGGTAATGTCGGATCAGTTGCGGCTTTATCACTGGCGCTCAAGAGTGGTCTGAAAATTGTCGGCATCAGTGACGCGCACGCGGCGATCTACAATCCGAAAGGAATCGACGTGGAAGCGGCGGAACAACACGTTCACAAGAAAGGACATCTGCGAGCATTTGACCAAGGCGATCATGTCGATCCAAACGAGCTACTCACGATGAAATGCGATGTGCTCGTTCCGGCGGCGGTTGACCGTGTAATTACGGGAAAAAATGCTCGGAAATTACAATGTCGCATTCTGGCGGAAGGCGCAAATGGTCCTACCACACCAGACGCAGATTTGATTCTTGAGAAGCGCTGGGACGAAATCTTTGTTATCCCGGACATTCTCTGCAATGCCGGCGGTGTGATCGTTTCCTACTTCGAATGGGTGCAAGGTCTGCAAAGCTTCCGCTGGACCGAAACCGAAGTGACCGACAAACTTTTTCGCATCCTTGAACATTCTTTCATTCAGGTGATCAGACGCGCGAAAGAACATAAAATTTCTCATCGCACCGCGGCCATGGCAATCGGGGTCGAACGCGTCCTTAAAGCTAAGATGATGCGTGGCCTGTTTCCATGACTCGCGATGAGGTTTTCGCATTGCGAAGAGCATCGGGGAGATCGACATCTTGACATCCTGACGGATGAGGAGAATGGCCTTCGCGTCATCGTCTCGCGTCCGGGCGCGGAACTAATCAGTCTTGCCCGAATAAATGAAGCCGGCGGATGGGTCGGCTTTCTTTACAGGGATAACCAGGTGTCAGTGCCGGCTCGGGGATGGGCAAATCACGCCACAGTGATGGGTTATTATCTCCATCGGCTGAAAAATGGACGCAGTTTGTACCGGGGTCGCGAGATCAAAGGGGAAAGGCATGGCTTTCTTCGCTCCAAAACATGGCATTTTGTCGAATCAGCTACCAACGAGAGCGGGGTCCTCAAATATCGGATCACGCCCGACGATTTCTCGCCGCCTGAATACCCGCTGAAGGTTAGCTTGGATCTGAGCTACAAGATCAACATCGACAAAGTGAGCGTTCTCTTCGAGTTTCGAAATGAGGAACCTGATTTGATCGCCCATGTCGCATTCGGGTTGCATCCAGGATTCGCTGCGACTTCGTTTGAAACCTTTCGTTTACAAATGCCTTCTGGTTGGTATCGACGGTATTTCTCGCAGGGCAACTATCTCTCTGGTGAAACCCACGATATCGATTTTGCCGGCGGGGAAATGCCGTTCCCAAAAAGTGAGTTGCCAGGATCGTGCATCCTGGAGTTTGTGGATGTACCGAAGCGCGAACTCTGCTATGTCGATCCGCCGAGCGGCCGTTGGGTCACTCTCGATCTAACCGGCGTACCGTATCTGACGTTGTGGTCTGACGGCGGGCCGTTTCTTTGCATCGAACCTTGCTGGGGGCTGACTGATCATCACGAACAGCGCCCGTTTGAAGACAAGAAAGGAATTCAAATAATTCCGCCCGGCGGCGAATTGCACGCCTCCTTCACCATGACTCCGCAGCTTGCCTCTTGCGATTAAGGATTGTTCCTGCGGTTTTGCCGGACCGTGTACATAAAAAGACCGCACTGCGGGATTTTACCGCAGTGCGGCTCTTTTTATCGTAAGCTTAGACGTGCCCGCCGCCGAGGTGCCCGCCGCCGAGGTGCCCGCCGCCGAGGTGCCCGCCGCCGAGGTGCCCGCCGCCGAGGGGGCCGCCACCTTTAGCGTCTTTTGCTGGCTTGAGGTCATGGACTTTGATCGCTTTTTTGTCTTTCTTTTGTTTCTTTGTTTTGTCTTGCATATTACCTTTCAGTTGTTTGTTGTTTGTGTTGTGTCAGTGGCACCGAACAGCACTTGATGCCCGCCTGTAACGTCCTGTTTTGGAATCAGGTCATCCAGACGAATCAATTTCTCTTTTCTGCGCTTAGGCCTTTGATTCCCTGACTCTCCGGCGGGCGCATTCTTTTTGTTCTTCGGTGCACTCACTTTGGCTTTCTATATTATCAGTATCCGTGCCAAGTTTCACGAACCTTGATGGAATAAAAATGGTCGCTGCGTTTGTTATTAAACGAGAGGCACTTACGCAGCGCGTTTCTCATGAAAAAGAGCTGCCGTCACAAACGGGATGAACGCTTTAGGTTCATTTCTGAGGCCACAGGTGCTTAATATTTAGACCGATCATGTATCACTTTTTGAGCGGCGTTTTGGAGATGGCGGGCAAGAGTCGCCCGAGAAATGGCGAGCAACTTCGCTGCGCGCCGCTGATTGCGATTTGCTTGCTCGTAAACGAATCGAACATGCCTTTTCACAGCACTCGCCAGCGAAAGATCGGTGCGTGGCTCTTTGTCGTTGTTTGAGAACGCACCAGCGCCAGGTCGCTCGCTCGCTCGCGAAGACTGCTCGGATTCGAGGTCCGGTGGGAAAACGACATGCTCCGGAAGAATAACCGGCCCATTACAAAACAAAGTCATCGCTCGCACGGTGTGACTTAACTCCCGAAGGTTTCCACGCCATGCGTGGTGAAGCAATTTCTGCATGGCTTCAGGATGAATCGCGGTGATGTTTTTCCCTTCTTTCAGCCCGGCGGCTTTCAACTCCGCGGCGATCAATACCGGCAGTTCCTCCATGCGTTCCCGAAGCGGCGGAATGAGCAAGGTGAGGCCGTTCAATCGCTGATAAAGGTCCTCTCGAAATTTTCCCTGTCGCACCCGATCCCGCAGGGAGCAGTTTGACGCGCAGATGATGCGCGCGTTAGAGGTGAGCAATCTTTCGGAGCCGAGCCGCTCAAATTCGCCGTACTCGAGCACGCGTAAAATTTTCACCTGAGCGAGTGGACTCATTTCCGAGATTTCGTCCAAAAAAAGTGTGCCGCCATCGGCCAGTTCGAATTTTCCTTTGACGCTTTGTTGCGCGCCTGTAAACGCGCCGCGCTCGTGACCGAATAGTTGGCTTTCGAGTAAGGTGTCGCTGATTGCTGACGCGTTGAATGCGATGAACGGTCCCTTTGCTCGCGCCGAGGAATTGTGGATCGCATGGGCGAGCAAAGTCTTTCCGGTGCCGGTCTCGCCAAGAAGGACAACTGGTACGTCCGTTTTCGCGGCAAGCGCTGCCAGTTGCAGACAACGCGCCATGGCCTCATTACTTGTGGTCAGGTCCTCTATTCTCAATCTGGAGAGCGGCTCTTGCATTGTGATTCGCGAATTATTGCCTCATGCTCTCGCGCAATTGCCGAATTGGTTCGAATGCATATTCGATCAACGTCCGTCCACCGACGATGATGTGTGCGTCTCCTCGCATCCCCACCCGGAGAGGCAAAATTTGCCCTGGACGGGGGGAAATCACAGAACGATCCAGCGAGCCCAGCGCGACGAAATGCGAGCCATCACTGGTAGTGACAGTTGAGGGGCTAATCCAGTCGAGTTTGCCGGTTACCGCGCCATAACGCTGATAAGGGAATGCTTGGAAAAAGTACCGTATGCGCTGAGCGACGGCGAGCTTTGGAAGGCCAGCTTCGTTTAAGGTCATCCGGGCGCGCGTTTTCGCATCTTTAGGAGCGAGCTGGCAAAGCACCTGGCCCTGTTGAACGACGCTGCCGGCGGTTCGTTGATCCATTGAAATGATCACCCCTTCATAGGGACTGCGAACCGTAAGCAAGTTTTGCTGCGTATTTTCCAAGTCTGCCTTCAAAGCTCCGATCCGCATTTTTAACTTTTCTATTTCCGCTTGTTGCTCGCCGCGCTGTCTCTGTCGCTCTGTCTCCATTCGCTCCCGATCGAGGTTCACCTGCTGAACGGTTCTCTGGGCTACGCTGAAATCTTTTTCCGATCCGGCCAGATCGAGCTTTAGTTTGACGAGATCAACTTCCGAAATGCCGCCTTTTTGGGCAAGCTTTTCCATGCGCGTAACGAGATCGCGACTCGTCGTCGCGTGATTTTCGCGGAATTTCACTTCGCTTTTCGCTTGCTCGATTTCAGCCTTTTTGATGTTCAGCTGCGCAGCGTATGCAGTATCACTTTGGATGAGGCTCTCTTCTTTACTGCGTAAATCTTCCGTCAGCGTTCGAAATTGGGTGTCCCAGCCGCGAATCTCGTCAGAACGCAAAACGAATAGCTCCTCGCCGTTTTTTACAGTTTGACCTTCGCCCACCGCGACACGGCTAATTATGGCTTGGTGCGGCGCCTGAATCGGATCGGCGCCCGTGGCGGGGATCAGCACAAATGGGCAGCGCACGGTCTCCGGTAGGCGCATAACAATCGCGATAAGAAGCGCAAAAAGAAACGCTCCCATCAATAGCCATGCCGTCGAACGAATGATCCATGGCGGCGGTTCTTGCGGCGCCATTTCGGATTCCGCATCGATGGA
>CATPAV010000151.1 GCA_955652245.1 uncultured Candidatus Udaeobacter sp.
ATGTCGCCGGCAATGAGGAACTCGAGGCCGAGCAAAATTGCGCGACCAACGTCCTGCCGGTAAAGCGCATAGTAATTGCCAGTATTGCGCAGACCACGAAGGACAAGCCCGATAGTCGCCAAGAGGGCGCCACCAATAATGACAAATACACCTATGCCATCAACGCTGGTCCCGACGATTTCCATGATGTATCGAAAATAATCCATGGTCATGATCAGTTGGCGTAACGGTCTGTGATATTAGCCGTCAAGCACAATGCAGGCGACGGCGTGATGTTCAGTGTGGCTTAGCGTAACAAAGGCAGAAGTGACACCGCGCTGCGTCGCAAGTTCTTGCGCCGGACCCGAAAAGACAAGAAATGGCTCGCCGCTTGGTTTTTTTCGAATGTCGATGTTGCGCCAGCCCATGGCCTTGCCAATGCCGGTGCCGAATGCTTTGGAGACGGCTTCTTTCGCGGCAAAACGCGCAGCCAAATGCCGCGCCGGGAATTTCATCGACATCGAGTATTCAATCTCACCATCAGTAAAGACGCGGTGCAGAAACCGATCGCCAAACCGATCCATGGAACGTTGAATTCGCGCGCATTCCACAAGATCAACGCCGATTCCAAGCACGTTCATCTGGAATAACTCTCCATGGCGGCGAGCATTTCCTTCACCGCCTCTTCCAGTCCCACGGAGATCGCACGGGAAACAATCGAATGGCCTATGTTCAACTCGGTGAGGCAAGGGATTTGGTGAATCAACTGAATATTTTTGTAATTGATTCCGTGGCCAGCGTTGACTTGGAGATGCGATTCCGATGCGGCACGCGCCGCTGCGCGTAACTTCTCCAGTTCCTCTTTTTCAATTTTTTCCGTGAACGCATTCGCCAATTTCCCGGTGTGCAGCTCGACCATTTCGACAGTGAGCTCAGCCGCTGTATCGACCTGTTCTAAAGTAGGATCAATAAACAAGCTGACCCGAATGCCTGCGGCGTGAAGCCGTTTTATTGTCGGTTCAAGCTCCTTTCGCTGCGCCACAACATCGAGACCCCCTTCGGTTGTAACCTCCTCACGCTTCTCTGGAACGAGACAGACTTCGTCCGGCACGATGCGAAGGGCAACATCGACAATCTCGGCTGTGTTGCCCATTTCGAGATTCAATTTGGTCATGATGTTTGCGCGCAGCCGTTCGATATCGCGATCCCGAATGTGGCGACGATCCGCGCGCAAGTGCGCGACGATTCCTTGCGCACCAGCCCGCTCGCAAACACGCGCCGCCACGAGTGGATCAGGCTCGGCATTTTTCGATTCCGGCATCGTGGCGTAGCGCGCCTGCCGTAATGTCGCAACGTGATCGATGTTGACTCCCAAACGCAAACCACTCATTTGATCGCGCCAAATAGGGCTCACTCAATGAGCCTGAGCAAGTCCTTAACTTGCGGATTCTCAGCCGCGCAATTGTTTTCGTGCCTGGGCCAGCCCGTCTTCCTTTATCTCTTCCATCGTCCTTTCCTGCCCAAGGGCGGCGAGTGCTGTCGCCGTGACCAAAACGAAAACTAAACTGGTTATTCTCATGATCTCCTCATTTTCATTTGCTACTCGTACAAGGAAACGGCTGAGCCGCCGCAGTCGCGTGCATCAAGCCCGGCCTTGGAAATCGCATAAACTTGGATTGGCTACTGGGCGTCGCAGCACATGCGCTTGTAAATCGATGCGAGTATCGACGCTGGGACACCGAAAATGTAAAGCATTGCGATAAATCCGTAAGCCAGCGTCAAACGCGTGCGTCCAATTGCCTCGTAGCGGCGAGGGCTTACCAGGATTCGCTTGTCGCTGTATGTCACGCGACCATGGCGATGGAGCTGGCGCACAAATCCAACATCTTCCATCAACGGCACCTTGGGAAATCCGCCAATGTTCAGGAAGACAGTTCGCCGGCAGAATATGCCGTGATCACCGCATCGCATTCGCAACAGAATGCCTGCGTAATGCGCAAAGCTATCCGTGAGTCGATAAACCAACCCTTGCGGCAGGCGAATCCGGAAGTAACCGCCAACGACATTCGGGTCATCCATTATGCGCCCAATCTCATCCAAACATCGCAATGGCAGTTCAGCATCGACATGGACGAACCAAAGGATGTCACCGCGCGCAGCGCGCGCACCGGTATTCATTTGTATGGCTCGATTGCGCTCGCTTCTAACAAGCTGATCGCAAAAGCCTGTGGCGAGGTCGACCGTGCCATCAGAACTTCCGCCGTCCGCGACAATAATCTCAGCTTCGGGCGCTCGCTCGCGCAGATGCTGGAGAAATGGCTCTATCAACAGCGCCTCATTAAAGACCGGAACCATGATCGAGAACTGCGTTCGCACGCTTCTCTCCGAATCGCCTGCCAAATGGCGATCACGCGATCGCATCTTTGCTAAAACTGCACTGGACTCCACAGATATCGCATCGGCCACCGATCACCGGCTAATTTCGCCTCCAGCGCCTTTGGCAAAGGATTTTGGAGTGAAGCAGGAATAAAATGCCTGCGTGGCGCCTTTCGTAAACAAGTAGATGTAACAACTCTGCTTGCTTTATTGGCTGTAGTGCCAGAAAACTATCGAGACATCCAAGCAATTGCGAGCAGACGAAGCTAAAAACGAGGAATTCATATGATCTCAAGGCTAATTATTACAGTGGGTATTGCACTATTCTTTACACCGGCAGCGCTAGTTTCTTCCGCAGAGCATCCGGAGCATCCAAAA
>CATPAV010000152.1 GCA_955652245.1 uncultured Candidatus Udaeobacter sp.
GACCGCCTCCAGGTGGATGCGCAACCCAGTGTAAGTTTAAAATAGAAAGGCGACGGTCCACAGGGCCGTGGCTACAAACAAATGGAAGTGAGATCGATATACAAGTATGCGCGGATTTCGCCGTTCAAAGTGCGCGAAGTCACTCGCGAGATCCAGGGTCTGCCGGTTTCGGCTGCGCTCGACCTTCTCGCATTCACTCCGAAGAAAGCGGCATTTCTGATCGGCAAAACCCTCAAGAGCGCCGTCGCCAACGCCGAGAACAACGCCAATCTGAAACCTGACGGATTGGTGGTGAAGGAGGCGATTGTCGGCGAAGGCCCAACAGTAAAGCGAATGATGGCGCGGGCTCGCGGCAGCGGCAGCCGCATTTTAAAGCGCACCAGTCATATTCGCATCGTATTGAGCGATGAGATTCCAATCGAAACGCGGGAAACGAAAAAAGCGAAACGAGCACAAGAAAAGAAAGACTCCAGGAAGCAAACAACAACCGGGGAACCAGGTGAAAAACCGATAACCGCGACGGAAAAGACGCCGAAGGCAAAAAAGACCGCAGGAAAGAAAGCGAAAAAATAAATTTATGGGACAAAAAGTTAATCCAATTGGATTTCGCCTCGGTGTGAATCGCGACTGGCGCTCGCGCTGGTACGCCTCGCCTCAGGAGTTGCCGGCGTTTTTGCATAGCGATCTGGAGATTCGCAGTTATGTGAAGAAGAAGCTGCAGTTCGCCGCGGTTTCGAAAATTGTGATCGAACGCGCGTGGAACAGTATTCGCGTTACAATTTTCACGGCGCGTCCTGGCATCGTCATCGGACGCAAAGGCGCGGAGATTGAGAAGATGACGGAAGAAATTTCGAAGATGGCGCAAGGCAAACAAATCAAGATCGACATCCAGGAGATTAAATCGCCGGAGCTCGACGCGCAGCTGGTCGCGGAAAATGTTGCCTTACAAATTGAGCGCCGCATCGCCTATCGCCGAGCGATGAAGAAAGCGGTGCAAACCGCAATGGATTTTGGCGCAGAAGGGATCCGCCTGCGTTGCTCGGGACGTCTTAATGGCGCGGAGATCTCGCGCTCGGAATGGTATCGAGAAGGCAAGGTTCCTCTCCACACGCTGCGAACTGGAATCGATTACGGATTCGCCGAAGCCAACACGGTCTACGGCAAGATCGGAGTGAAGTGTTGGATGTGTAAAAAGGAAGAAGCGCCAGCGCAACCGCCCGCATCAGCGCCACCACCGCCGTTGCCAGTCCCTGAGCAAGTTTAAGGAGAAATTGCCATGCCATTGATGCCGAAACGTGTGAAGTATCGCAAGTCCCAGCGAGGAAGTCGCAAGGGGACAGCCTCGCGCAATCTCAGAATCGATTTCGGTGAGTTCGGTTTACAGACACTCGAGCGCGCCTGGATCACAAACACGCAGTTGGAAGCAGCGCGTGTGGCTCTCACCCGCAACATGAAGCGCAAAGGCAAACTCTGGATCCGTATTTTCCCCGATAAATCGGTGACCTCGCGCCCGCCGGAAACGCGTATGGGCAAGGGCAAAGGTCAACCGGAATACTGGGTTGCCACCGTGCGGCCGGGCAACATTTTGTTTGAGCTGGACGGGGTGCCTGAGTCGGTCGCGCGTGAATCGCTTCGGCTGGCGGCGGACAAGTTACCAGTGCGCACGAAGTTTTTGAGCCGGCACCATATTGCCGCTGCCTAGCAAATCATGAATGTTCTCTGTCATTCTGAGCGAAGTGGAGCGAAGCGGAACGCAGTCGAAGAATCTCTCGCTGTTGTTTGCGTCGCTCTGCGGCAGATGAGCGTAAGAGATGCCTCGACTCCGCTCGGCATGACAGGAGCGCGACACCACGTTGCGGTTGCCTAGCGAATATGAAAATGAAGGAAATTATCGAGCTGAGCACGGACGAGTTGCTGACCAAGCGGCGCGATCTCCGCCAGGAGAGTCTGCATCTGCGCTTGCAACAGCAGAGCGGCCAGCTCGAGCAGCCAAGCCGGCTGCGCTCGCTGCGGCGTGATGTCGCCCGGATTGAAACAGCCCTCTCGCAGCGCGCGAAACAGACTGAGAAAAAATAAATTTATGGCCGAACAAGACGAACAATCACTTCCCAAACCGCCGCCGCTGCCGGTGTCCGTGACGCGCGGTTCGCGCAAGACGCGCACCGGCCAAGTGATTTCAAGCAGCATGAACAAGACGATCGTCGTGAAGACGGTCACGCGTGTCCCGCACCCGAAATTCGGCAAAATCGTCAACCAGATGAGAAAGTTTTACGCGCATGACGAGGAGAACAAGGCGAAAACGGGCGACACGGTTCGCATCATGGAGACGCGGCCGCTGAGCAAGCTGAAGCGCTGGCGATTGGTGGAAGTTGTCCAAAAGTAACTCCGAAAATGATTCGCGAGTAAACTTTCGATCTTATGGTGCAAATTCGATCCAGACTTGATGTGGCCGACAACAGCGGCGCCCGGATGGCGACGATGATTGGTGTGATCGGCAAATCCACGCTTTACGCCCGAATCGGCGATGTGATCACTGCGAACGTTAAAGAAGCGAGCGCGACCGGGACAGTAAAGAAAGGCGAGGTCGTGCGTGCTGTTCTGGTTCGCACGAAGCAGCCGATCCGGCGCGAGGATGGCTCTCTGCTGCGCTTCGACAATAATGCGATTGTGATTATCGACAAGGATTTGAACCCGCGCGGCACGCGCATTTTCGGGCCGGTCGCGCGCGAATTGCGCGAGCGCAATTTCATGAAAATTGTGTCGCTTGCTCCAGAGGTTTTATGAACCGGATCAAGTATCACGTAAAGAAAGGCGACCACGTCGAAGTGATCTCGGGAAATTTCCGAGGTTCCTCGGGGAAGATCCTGGCGGTGATTCCGCAGAAGCAGCGTGTGCTGGTGGAAGGAGTGCGGATTATCAAGAAACACCTCCGGAAATCGCAAGACAATCCGAGTGGCAAGATCGCGGAACGCGAAGGTCCGATCCACATTTCCAACGTCAAATTAATCGAGCGGGATGGAAAGCCGGTGAAAGGCGCCGAATCGAAAGCGAAAAAAGAGAAGAAAAGCCGGCCGACTGCGAAATGAATAACGAATTTTATCGCGATTACAGAGAGCGTGTAATGCCGGCGCTGCAAAAGCAGCACGGCTACAAAAACGTTCATCAAGTTCCGAAGGTCGAGAAAGTAGTGATTAACACTTCGGTCGGCTCGCAGTCGGACGTGAAGCAGGCGCTGGAGGAAGCCAAGGCGGAACTGGCCTTGATTACAGGCCAGCGGCCGGTTGAGACGCTGGCCAAGAAAAGCATTTCCAATTTCAAACTGCGAAAGGCGCAGGCGATTGGTGCGAAAGTAACATTGCGTGGTGAGCGCATGTATGAATTTCTCGAGCGCTTCATTAAAGCAGCGCTCCCGCGGATTCGCGATTTTCGCGGTGTGTCGCCCCGCTGTTTTGACAAGCACGGCAACTACACCCTCGGCATCTCCGATCAATCGATTTTTCCCGAAGTCGAGCTCGATAAAATCAAGCGCAACATCGGATTTGATGTTACAATTGTCACCACGGCACGAACGGATGAAGAAGCCAAATTGCTCTTGAGCGAAATGGGTATGCCGTTCAGCGACCGGGCGCGAAAGCCCGCCGCACAAGCTGCCTGACTCACATGAGCACTGTTACTGATCCCATTGCCGATTTTTTGGCGCGTGTCCGCAACAGCACACGCGCGCAAAAGACCGAGATGTTTGTTCCGTACTCGAAGATCAAGGCGGAGATTGCCCGCATCTTGAAGGATGAAGGCTACGTTTCCGACTATTCGATCGACACGAGCGCCGCGCATCCCCGCATTAAGATCACCAACAAATTGGCCAACCGGACGAGCGCCATTGCGGGCCTGCGACGAGTGAGCCGGCCGGGATTGCGCCGCTACGTTGGCGCGGATGAGATCCCACGGGTACTCGGTGGAATGGGATTGGCGATTCTGTCCACGTCGCGCGGTGTTTTATCAGGGCGCGAAGCGAGAAAACAAAAAGTTGGCGGCGAATTGCTCGCCTACGTTTGGTAATTTTATGTCACGAATCGGAAATAAAGCGGTCGAGATTCCCGAAAAAGTCAAAGTCAACATCGACAACGACGGAGCGGTCTCAGTCGAAGGGCCAAAAGGGAAGCTGAGCTGGAGACTGCCGCGCGAGATCAAGGCGAGCGTGAAGGACAATCTCGTTTCAGTCGTGCGCGAAGCAGAGACGCGCAGCGTGAAAGCGTTGCACGGACTTTCACGAAGTCTCGTGCACAACATGGTGCAGGGCGTCAGCGAAGGGTTCTCCAAACAGCTTGAGATCGAAGGAGTCGGATTTAAGGCCGCGGTGCAAGGGTCCACACTTAATTTGAGCCTCGGGTTTTCGCACCCGATTCCATTTTCGATTCCGAAGGAAATTAAAATTACCGTTACAGACAACACCAAGATCAACATCCAAGGCATCGACAAGAAATTAGTTGGCCAGGTGGCGGCGGACATACGCCGTTTCTATCCACCGGAACCTTACAAGGGCAAAGGTGTCCGTTACGCGGGCGAGCAGGTTCGTCGCAAGGAAGGCAAAACCGTCCAGTAAATATGGTGACGACTCGTAAGCTCGCGCGTCAGCGCGTCCATCAGCGGATCAGAAAAAGAGTCACCGGCACAGCGGAACGGCCCCGGCTCGCGGTTCATTTTTCTGGCAAACATGTTTACGCGCAGGTGATCGACGATGACGCTGGTCGCACGCTGGCTGCGGCATCGACGGCTGCGGATGCCTCAACCGAAAAGAATAAATCCGCGGCCAATTGCGCCGCCGCAGAGCAAATCGGGAAGGTAATTGCCGAGCGTCTGCTGGCGAAGAAAGTCGATCGAGTCGTTTTTGATCGAGGCGGGTTTCTTTATCACGGAAAAGTGAAAGCTTTGGCGGATGCAGCGCGAGC
>CATPAV010000153.1 GCA_955652245.1 uncultured Candidatus Udaeobacter sp.
AGACTGGCTCCTGCGTTACATCGACAATCGCAAGGAC
This sequence comes from uncultured Candidatus Udaeobacter sp., assembly GCA_955652245.1. Lineage (GTDB taxonomy): Bacteria > Verrucomicrobiota > Verrucomicrobiia > Chthoniobacterales > UBA10450 > Udaeobacter. The sequence goes on from CATPAV010000153.1 coordinate 38, forward strand.
GCGGTCATTCCCGATTTTCGTCAGACGGAATTGCGGAACGCCGTTGAACGAATCAGTGGCGATTTATGTATCTCGCGACCGAAATCGCGGCTCGACTGGGGGATCGAGCTGCCCTTCGACAAGGATTTCGTCACTTACGTCTGGTTCGACGCGCTGACGAACTACATCAGCTTCGCCGGCTACGATCCGAATGCTGTAGCCACCGGCCTGCGGCCGGTCGGGACGGCGCACAGCGCCGTGGCTACAACCGATTACGAAGCGCAGCCACAAGAATTCCGTGACCGATGGTCGAAGGACACTCTTCAAATGATAGGCAAAGACATTCTCATCCCGGCGCATGGCATTTACTGGCTTATCATCCTCCACGCCCTCGGCTTCCCAGATGAAGCGATGCCGCAACTGCTTGTCCACGGCTGGTGGAATCTCGGCGGCGCAAAGATGAGCAAAAGCGCAGGCAACATTGTCGACCCAGTCGCGCTCATCGAAAAATACGGCGCCGAAGCACTCCGCTATTATTTGATGATTGGCATCGCGGCAGGACAGGACGCCGATTTCAGCGAAGAGCATTTGATTCAATTCTATAACCGCGATCTTGCCAACGATCTTGGCAACATGCTCAGTCGAACGCTTACGATGATTAAGAAGTATCGAAAAGGGCAAATACACTGGCCCTCTTCGACCCTGCGGCCACCGTATGAATGTAAAGGATGGCAAAACTACGTCGACACGATGAAACAGTTCGCTGTTCATCAATGCATCTACATAGCGGTCGGTGCAGCGTCGTTTTGCAATCAATACATAGAAGATCAAAAACCTTGGGCCCTTGCGAAAGACCCGAAACACAGCGACCAGCTCGATGCAGTGCTCTATTATTTAGCAGATGCGCTGCGGATCAGCGCAATTTTGATTTCCCCGGTGTTGCCGAAAGCAGCGCACGAAATTTTTGATCAGCTGAATTGGAAGATGGAGTTGAGAGGAAAAGAAGAGCGGTTCTCGCTTAAAGATGCGGAGTGGGGCGGTTTGCTGGACGGACATGTCGTCGGAAAACCAATGCCGTTGTTCCCGCGGATTGAACTGTAACGCGGTCTGCGACCGCCGAAATTATTGGCCCGACGCTCACAGAGCGCCGCTACAGAACAATTACTGTGCGCACTCTTCAAATGCGGCGGGTTCGCCTCGAAGATAAGCGAGCGCTTCGCCCGCGAAATGCAACGAACCCGTGAGAAGAATTGAATTCGGCTTGGCACGCGCTAACGCTAGAGCGTCACCGATCGAGTCCGTGATGGAGCAGGGGAGTGATGGAGTATTGGCAGATAAAACCCTTGCCAGCTCCCCCGGCGGAGTTGCGCGTTCGCTGCGAATGTTTGGCAGCAGAACGGAATCCGCGATGGGCGCAAGCGCTTCGCAGATTTCGCGCAAATCCTTGTCGCTAAGAACGGCGAGGATGAGCGTTGCGCGCTGATCGCTAAAGATTTCCCGCCATGTTTCTGCGAGAGTGTGCGCGGCGGCCGGATTGTGCGCGCCATCAATCACAATGCGATCATCCCATCGTTGGAAACGCGCCGGCCAGTCAACTGACGTAAGTCCGCGAGCAATGGACGAATCGTCGATGTCGATCTTGGCGGCGCGGAGTGCGGCGATTGCCAGCGCCGCATTTTGCTTTTGGTACTCCCCAGAGAGACCGACGGGAGTCTTCTGATAAGAATCATTCACAAACTGCAACGACGCTTCACACTCCGCGGCCCGGGCGCGAATCACTTTCTCGGTATCCGGAGCTTGGGGCGCGGAGACGACCGGAATCTTTCGTTTAATGATGCCGGCTTTTTCAGTCGCGATGTCTCGAAGCGATTGCCCCAACCATTGTTGATGATCGAGATCGATGGAGGTGATCACGGAGACATCTGATTGCAGCGCATTCGTGGCGTCGAGGCGCCCGCCCAGGCCGGTTTCCAGGATGGCGAGGTCGATCTTCGCATTGGAAAAATGTTTAAGAGCGAGCGCGGTCGTAACTTCAAAAAAGGTCGGGTGGGGATCCCAATCTCTGACGAGATCACGAATTGCCGTCAGGCCATTCGCGACTGCTTCTTCGGAAATCATTCTACCATCGACACGAATTCGTTCGCGGAACGTGACGAGGTGAGGGGAGGTGAACAGGCCCGTGCGATATCTCTGCGTACGCAGGATCGAATCAATCATTGCGCAAACGGAGCCTTTCCCATTCGTCCCGGCGACGTGGATGACCCGGGCACGGGCAAGATCGACACGAAGGACGGCGATGAGCCGCTGGATATTTTCGAGCCCGAGTTTGATCCCGAAGCGCTGAAGGCCGTAGAGCCAGGCGAGCGCCTCTGGATAGTTCACGGCACGACGGAAAAGTAACTGAGCAATTGGCTGAGCTGTTCCCGCATCTTTTTGCGGTGCACGATCATGTCGATCAAACCATGTTCTTGGAGAAATTCCGCAGTCTGAAATCTTTCCGGCAAATCCTGGTGCGTAGTCTCTCTAATGACGCGTGGACCGGCAAAGCCAATCATGCTCTTCGGTTCAGCAATGATGACGTCGCCCAAGGAAGCAAAGCTCGCCATGACACCTGCGGTGGTGGGATTGGTCAGAACAGAAATGTAAGGAAGTTGCTGTTCCGCATGACGTGCCAGCGCACCGCTCGTTTTGGCCATTTGCATCAAGCTCAACATTCCTTCGTACAAGCGTGCGCCACCAGACGCCGCCACGATAATGACCGCGCAACCTTCGGCGGTTCCATATTCAATTATGCGGGTAATTCTTTCGCCGACGACTGAGCCCATCGTTGCGGCAAGAAACCCGAAATCCATCACTGCAATCCCGACCTTGTAACCGTCGAGTATTCCATAGCCACTGATCACGGCGTCGAGCAGACCTGTGCTTCCCTGATATTTTTTGAGGCGATCCTTGTAAGTCGCCATTCCTTGAAAACGCAAAGTATCGACGGATTTCAAATCGGCATCCATCTCCACAAAACTTTCCGGATCGAGCAGATTGGCGATCCGTTCCTTGGCCGACTGCGTAAAATGATAGTCGCAGCGCGGACAGACGCGCTGGTTTTGAGCGAGTTCGATTTCAGGCACAACTTCGGAACAACCCGGACATTTCTGGAAAAGACCGTGCGGGATATCGCGCTTCTTGCGATTTTGCGACTTGATTGCTGGCTTTTTGAAAATCGCCATGGGAATTACGCGCGCGCCCCCGTGGCCGCATGAACGGAGACAGAGCCGGCGCCTTTCAAAATCCGAGCGCATTCGTTCAGAGTCGAGCCAGTTGTCAGGACATCGTCAATTAGAAGCACGTGCAAACCTCGCACGTTCGCGTTTTTTCGTAAACGAAAGGCGTTGTGTAAATTTTCCATGCGTTCAGTGCGATCGAGCGCCGTCTGTGTCGTGGTGTAGCGAATGCGTTCAAGCAGCCGTCTGAATGGGATGGAAACACGGGCCGCTAACAATTCTGCAAGCAAGCTCGCCTGATTGAAGCCGCGTTCTCGTTCGCGTGCCGGATGCAAAGGCACTGGAACAATAACGTCAAATCGGTGGCTGCGAAGCCGGGGATCATCGAGGGCTGCGCAGAGCCAGCGTGCCACCAGATGGCGCAGATAGATTTGGCGGCCGTATTTAAAATCGTGAATAATCTCGCGGACGATCCCGCGACTGCGATAGGCGGCGACCGCAGCGTCAAAATGAATTGTGCGATGGGCGCAGTTCGCACACGTAAACTGACCGATAATTGCGCCTTCAAAAGGTTCAGAACATCTTGCACAAAACGGCGGAACAATACGCGTGGTCTTTTCCTCGCATCCTCTGCAGAGATATTCGCCCGGGCCGATTACCGTCGCGCAGACTGTACAGAGTGGCGGGTACAGGAGCGATACGATCGCATGCAGACCACTAAAGTTTGCCAAGACCGACATATTTTAACCAGTTGCGCATTATCAGCCATGTCAAGCCCGCGATACCGAGCGGCACAATGCCTACGAGCAGGTTCGGTCCCAGCCATGGCAAATCAAGGATCCCTCGGTGTGCGACTCGATTGAATGCGCCGGCGGCAAAAATCCAACCCGCATGCAGGCCAATCGGCAGCCAAAGCGAGCGGGTCAGCACGCGGGCGTCCGCCAGAATCAAGCCGAGGACAAATAGCGTAACGAACGCCGAGCCCAGCAGTATAGGATCTGCAAATTGCGAAAAGGAATGAGCAATGGAATTCAAGCCGGATGTCCACGTTACAATTGTCGATGTGTGCTCGGGCGCTTTTAGAAAATGAACAATCGAAAAGATCGCAGAGGTCGTTAAGACCGACATATATTGATAGCCAGTTTTTAACAAGAGGCCTAAAACCACTCCGCGAAAAAAGATTTCTTCAATCGGGGCAACCGTGATCGAGGCAGCCACGATTTTTCCGAACGCAGCCCACGCGATCATCTGGCGCAACGAGTAGATATGGAAAGCGATGAACAACACACCGCAGCAGAGCAGGGGAATCGCCGAAAGAAGGAAACCGGCAAGGAGATCACGGCGCCCCAGCGAATCGGGCGCCAGACCTAAATCATCCATGTTCCGCACATCGCTCAGGCGAAGAAGCGGCCACAGCAATGCCACGGCCGCGAAAAGAACTGCGCGATGAAAGAAACGTTCGAAATCGGAGTTTGCCAGGAAAGGAAACAAACCCCGAGCTGTCAGCCATTGCCCGGCCCAAAAAAGAAGTGGGGCCAGGAGTGCGCCGATAAAAATTGTGGCGGCGAAATAAGCCACCAGTCTGGCTGCATGTTTCAAGGCTGGTAATGTAAAGTTTCCCCGCGATGCCGAGTCAACATATATGGACAGAGAAAGATCGACATGGAAAAAAGCGCGAAGTGTGTGCGACAAAATTTGGTGGCGCCTGGCGGCTCCAGTCCAAAATCCTCGGGGAAACAGAATGGACTTACTATGATTCGCCGCCTCTTCATGATCTACTGAGATTGAAAGAGATTGTCGCTCGAAAATATCAACGACGACACGCGTCCATGGAAGATGTTGTTTCGGTTGAGAAACTAATCGCGGAGCAACGCGGCAATGAATGACTGGGATACTGAGGCACTGATCGATGCCGACCTGCCTTCGCTAAAGCTACGGCGCGGTTTTATGCGCCAAGAAATCAAATTCAGGACTGGCCGGGCATGACCCAGTGGAACACGGACGAATTGGTTGCCGCAGACAAGCGGTTCATCTGGCATCCGTTCACGAATATGCGCGAATGGTGCGCCCCCGAGCATGAGTCGCTGGTCCTGGTAGAGGGGCGTGGCGCGCTCCTTCGCGATAGCCGCGGCCGTGAATACATCGACGGTAATTCATCGATCTGGACAAATGTCCACGGCCACAATCACCCGCATATAAACGCCGCGATCCGCCGGCAACTGGAACGTGTGGCGCACACTTCCTGTCTTGGGTTTACAAATCCGGCTGCGAT
>CATPAV010000154.1 GCA_955652245.1 uncultured Candidatus Udaeobacter sp.
GAAGTTTGTTACGAGCGTTTCCCCGGCATCATGACCGTCGCCGAAGAATCAACCGCGTGGCCGGGCGTGTCCCGTCCGACTTATCTCGGCGGCCTCGGCTTTGGTTTCAAGTGGAACATGGGTTGGATGCACGACTTCCTGCAATACATGAGTCTCGACCCGATCTACCGGCGATATCATCACGGCAACATCACCTTTTCGCTGCTCTACGCCTTCCAGGAGAACTTCATTCTCGTGCTCAGTCACGACGAAGTCGTGTATGGCAAGCGTTCGCTTTTATCCAAGATGCCGGGCGACGAATGGCAGAAGTTCGCCAATCTCCGCATGTTTCTGGCGTGGATGTACGGGCATCCCGGGAAAAAGCTCTTGTTCATGGGCGGCGAATTCGGCCAGGTGAACGAATGGAACCACGATCAAAGTCTTGATTGGGACTTAACGCAGTTGCCTCGGCACAACGGCCTGCGCCGCCTCGTCCAGCATCTCAACTACGTTTACAAGAACGAGCGCGCCTTGTGGGACCAGGACGACAGCTACGAAGGCTTCGATTGGATCGATTTTCATGATGCCGACAATAGCGTCGTTGCGTTCCTGAGAAAATCGCGCGCCGGCGATGTGATTGCGTTTGTCGTCAACGCCACGCCCGTCGTGCATCACAATTACCGGCTTGGCGTACCCGAGTCCGGTTTCTATCGCGAGATCATCAATACCGATGCCGAGACATACGGCGGCGGCAACGTCGGCAACTGTGGCGGCGTGCAGAGCGAAAACGTTCCATGGATGGCGCGCGAGCATTCCGTGGTTATCCATCTTCCGCCGTTGGCGGCCGTGGCGTTTAAACTGGAAAGCTAGCGGCGATTGACTCGTTCGATCCGACTCACTCGCCCATCCGGGCTTCCAGTCTATGTTGCTTGGCTCCCGCCAACTCCATTGCCCTGAACGCCTTCTGCGGTTTTGTTGTAAAGGTCCGGCAGCTGCCGGATGCCAAACGCCTAGTTATTAGATTCGCTGGTTGGTACAACCCCCGCTACATCGGATCCGAACTCCCCGTCGCTAACACGCGTCCGGATTCTCATGCGAGGACGGATCGCCGCGACGGTTCGAATAACTTCTCCGTGATCGTCTGTAGTGATGCTGTAGCCGCGGCGCAGCGTCGCGTCGGGGCCGAGTACGCGCAGGATTCCTTCAATTTGAGCAAAACGTCGCTTTGCGTTTTCCACAGCCCGCACAGACGACGCGATGAAACGTCGATGCAAATCGACGAACCGATTGCGCCGCATGAGCAGCTCGCGGGCGGGGCTACGCGCTTGCAGGGCGCGAGCGATGTGGATGAGACCACGCTTATAGTTGTCGATCTTGTGCGCGAGGCATCGACGCAAGGTTTCGCGTCCGGCATCGATTTGTTGCTGTGCGTCACGTAGTCGCTCGAGCAATTCACGGCCAACCGCGCGTTTGCATCCATCGATTCGCCGCCGAAGATCGACAATGTCCGGCATGATCAATTCGGCTGCGGCGCTTGGAGTCGGTGCGCGCAAATCAGCCGTGAAATCACAAATAGTGAAATCGATTTCGTGTCCGATCGCGGAGACGATCGGCACGGAGACATCGACAATGGTACGGGCAACAATTTCCTCGTTGAATTCCCACAAATCTTCCATGCTACCGCCACCCCGTGCGATCACGATAAGGTCGAGAGGTTGCCAATGTTCGTTCGGCGTAGCCAGCTCGCGAATGGCGACTGCGATTTCCGTGGCCGCGCCGGTTCCCTGGACGCGCACGGGGTTAATCAAGATTTCTAACCACGGCGCACGCCGTTTCAAAACGTTGAGAATATCTCGGATGGCCGCGCCGCTCGGGGAAGTGACGATGCCGATACGACGCGGGAATTTCGGCAGCGGACGTTTGCGCTCGGCCGCAAATAATCCTTCGGCTTCAAGTTTGCGCTTGAGCGCTTCGAACTTCGCCTGGAGCAGACCGAGCCCGCGTGGCTGCAAAATTTGGACGCTAAGCTGGTATTGTCCGCGCGCTTCGAACACTGAAACCTGTCCGTAAACTTGTACCTGTGCTCCATCGGCCAGCGGTTGCCGCAGCGGCGGCATCGTGTTACGGAAAATCACGCAGGCGATCTGCGCCCGGGCGTCTTTGAGCGTGAAATACTGATGCCCGCTCGGATGCAGTTTGTAATTCGAGATTTCACCCTGCACCCAGACGGCGCGAAATTTTGTCTCGAGCGTGCCGCGAATAGCGCGGGTTAGCTCGGCGACGGTGAGGATTTTCGAAGTTTGCTGAAAGAAATCGGCGGTTAGCTGCATGGGGACGATCGATGAAGCAATGAAGCGAATGTTGAAGCGGCGCTTGTGTCAAGCGCCTCTACAGCAATTCTGCTTGCGCACCTGCGGGTGGTTTCAAGCCGAGCTTGCGATACGCGTTTGATGTTGCGACGCGGCCTTGCGGCGTGCGTTTGATATAACCTTCCATGATCAGATAGGGCTCGTTTACTTCTTCGAGCGTGCCAGCTTCTTCGCCGATTGCGACGGCGAGCGAATTCAAACCAACCGGTCCGCCGTTGAATTTGTGAATCAAAGTTTCGATGATGCGCTTGTCCCATTGATCGAAGCCGTCGCGATCGATTTCGAGCATGGTGAGCGCGCGATCGGCCAACTCGGCAGTGATTTTTCCCTCGGCTTTCACTTGCACGTAATCGCGTACCCAGCGCAGGAGATTGTTCGCGGTGCGAGGTGTGCCGCGCGTGCGCGTGGCGATCTCCGCAGCGCCCGCGGGATCAATCTCGACCCCGAGCAAACGTGCGCTGCGCAGGATGATCTTCTGCATTTCCTCGGCATTATAATAATCGAGCCGCGCGGTCATCCCGAAGCGCGACCGGAGGGGCGCGCTCACCATCCCCGCGCGCGTGGTCGCGCCGATAAGCGTGAACTTCGGCAAATTAAGGCGAAGACTGCGCGCCTGCGGCCCTTGATCGATAATGATGTCGAGCCGGTAATCTTCCATTGCCGGGTAAAGATATTCCTCAATCGTCGGTTGAAGCCGATGGATTTCGTCGATGAAAAGGGCATCGCCTTTTTCCAGACTGGTGAGAAGCCCGGCGAGCTCGCCGGCTTTTTCAATCACGGGCCCGCTCGTATTTTTGATGTTCACACTCATCGCGTTGGCGATGATGTAGGCGAGCGTGGTCTTGCCGAGACCTGATGGGCCGCTCAGCAGAATGTGTTCGAGCACATCGCCACGTTTCTTGGCGGCTTCCACCATCAATTCGAGGCGCTCGCGCACTTTCACCTGGCCGGTGAACTCGCTGAACGCCGGGGGCCGCAGCGAGATTTCGAAAGCGGCATCTGGTTCAGGCGGTTTCATCAGTGCTTCGGAGAGTTCATAGCATTTGAGCTAAGAAAGACGAAGAAGTTTCAGCTAAAGATCGGCACAGTTTGAGTAAATCCTGTCGTCAGCGTCGCTGACGCCCGGCCGCGATCAACGAACGCGGCTGCAGCGTTCGCAATAAGTCCTAACGCTTCAGTGCGTAGCGGCTGATTTTTTTTGAGATTTCGCCGGCGCGCCCGGCGGTCGCGGCTCTACCGATTCGAGTTAAACACCTTCAACGACGACCATTCTCGTTCTCGCGGTGCGGTGCCGCATTTTGCGCGGTTCGCGGTACTCCTGGCAATTCAGCCATTCTTTGGCGCGCTGCATCGAGTCGAATTGCAGCACGACGATGCGTTTCGGTTTCCAATTGCCTTCGAGCGTTTCGGCCGCGCCGCCGCGTACGATGTATTTGCCGCCATACTTTTCCACGGTCGCGCTAGCGAGTTTCTTGTATTCCTCGTAGCCAGTTGGATCGACAATGTCGATTTCAACGATCACGTAAGCGGACATCTTCGGAAGGGAGAAATAAGGAAGAATTAAGAAGTTAAAAGTCAGTGTCCGTTCTGGCTATCTTTTGCCGCCAACTCTGGAATTTTTTTCCGGCGCCGTAGTCGCAGCCAGTTGTTCCAGGTTTTGCGGAGGCTGTCGCGCGGGGTCAGGTATTTTTGGTTGAGCTCGTTGCTCTTTACGATCTGGGCGAGGATTCCTTTCACGGAAAAATCATCTGTGTTCACGATTGTGTACGCGGTGCCCACGGTGGCGGCATGATGCGCATCGCTCGCGGCGGTCATGGGCAAACCGCGAATCTGCGCGTACTTGAAGGCGTAACGATTGTAGCGATGCAACGTGGTCGCGGCGTTGAAAACCTCAATTGCATCGATCGGGAGTGTTTCCAATGTGGAGAGACGGATCCCGGCGCGAAACAAATCGTAGGGATGCGGCGGAATCGCGAGGCCGCCGCGTTCATGAATCATCTCACACACCTCGCGCGCGGGTTTTCCTTTGAGATAGGGAAGTGTCTGGCCGATACAGAGAAGATGACCATCCGCTGTGGTTACTTCGACGCCGGGCAAAACTAAAAAATCATTCACTGGCAAACCATCGAGTCGCATCAAACCGCGCTCGAGTAGGTAGTTAACGGCATCGCACGTGTTGTGATCGGTGATGGCGATACCGTGCAAACCTTTTGCGCGTGCTGACGCGATCAAATCTTCCGGGCTGGAGACTCCGTCTCCGGAGAAGAAAGAGTGCGTGTGCAGGTCGATATTGAACGCCATTTCCTAGGGCCAGTTTGCGGTGCGCGACATGGAAAGCGTTGAAAATGGTTGTAACCAGGGGGCGGGATGCCGTTAACGAACTGGTTGCTACAGTAACCTAAACAAGCTCTTCAACAAGAACGCCCTGCTCCACCGCGCGTGCTTCTTGAGGCCGGTTGAATTGATGGTCGTAAAGCCGGCGGTAGTAGCCGGATTTGTCCAACAGCTCGGCGTGTGTGCCGATCTCCTTGATGCGGCCATAATCCATCACGACGATTTGATCGGCCGATAAAACCGTGGAGAGCCGATGGGCAATTGCGATGACAGTGCGTCCGGCAGTGAGCTTTTCGAGCGCCTTTTGAATTTGCTGTTCCGATTCGGAATCGAGCGACGATGTGGCTTCATCAAGCAGAAGAACAGGCGCATTTTTCAGGACGGCGCGCGCAATTGCGAGACGCTGTTGCTGTCCGCCGGAGAGAAGACAGCCTTTGTCACCAATGATTGTTTCGTAGCCGTTCCGTTGCGCCATGATGAAATCGTGGGCGAATGCGGTATGCGCCGCTTCATAAATCTCTTCCGGCGTGGCATCGAGCCGCCCGAACTGGATGTTTTTGAAAATGGTGTCGTGAAATAAAAATGTCTCCTGGGTGACGAGACCGATCTGTTCGCGCAAGGATTTTTGGGTGATCGAGCGCAAATCGCGGCCATCGATCTTGACGGTTCCGGAAGCCGGATCGTACAAGCGCAGGATCAGCGAGAGAATCGTGCTTTTACCGGCGCCGCTCGCACCGACGAGCGCATAGGTTTTGCCGGGATCGATGCGCAAGTTCAGATTACTGACCGCGTCAGTGACGGTATTTGCATAACGAAATGTTACGTTCTCAAAATCAATGCGGCCTTCGGAGGCGGTCAGCTCGATAGCGTTTGGCGCATCTTGCACTGTGGGCTCGGAATCAAGAATTGAAAAAATTTCGGTGGTCGCAGCGATCGATTGCTGCATCACGATGTGGATTTTGCTGAGCGTTTTGATTGGGTCGTAGAGAATGAAAATTCCAGTGATCAGCCCAAAAAACCGGCCGGCGCTCAGATTCGCGGCGTAAACGTAAAGCAGCGCCATGCCCACCCCGATAGCCGCGATTGTTTCCACCAGCGGCCCGACCGCTTCCATCGACCTGATCAGGCGCATCATTTGTGAGAACTGCAATTGGTTGCTGCGTTCGAAGGATTTTTCCTGATGCGTCTCACGCGCAAACGACTTGATTACTCGGATACCAGCAAAAGTTTCCTGCATGGTCACGACCATTTCTCCCATGCCTTCCTGTCCACTTTGCACGGCCTTTCGGGCGCGGCGGCCATAAATACGAAGCGGCAGCAAACAGGTCGGAAAAAGAATTAGAGTGACCACGGTGAATTTCCAATCCATCACGAGAAGGACGCTAATTCCCCCAACAACCGCGATTGGCTGCTTAAAAAGATCGCTGCTAACACTGGTCAAAGCCATTTGCATGGCGCGTGTGTCGTTGGTGATACGCGACATTAAAAAACCCGAGCGCATCTTGTTAAAGAAATCCATCGAATGGCGAACCATCTTGCCGAAAAGCTGGCCCCGAATATCGGTGACGACCTTGTTGCTCACCCAATTCATGTAGTAAGAATTTCCGTACGAGCAGAGGCTGCGCACGGTCATAATGGCCGGAATGGCGAGGCAGATAAGAACGATCGAATTGATTTTTGGGCCGGTGTTCAGAATTTCCAGATTCGAGCGCAAGGCCATTGGGTTGGGAGCGGCTCCGTGGAAGATAGTGCTTGTTACCCGGGCAACGACGAGCGGGAGAAGCGAATTGACCATGCCGAAGGCAACGCCCAACGACAGGCCAAGTACAAAACGCGCCTTATACGGCTTGACGTAACCATAGAGCCGCCGGTACGGACCCGATGCTGCTTTAAGAGTCTGCCAAAATGAGGATCTCTTCTTTGCGGCTTTACGGTTCTTCATGAAATTTGCGTCGCTGCAGACAACAGCAGTAAATTCATAGCACCGATCACCGCTTCCGTCGAGATTTGGCTCATCGGAAACCGCGGCTGAACAGCTGTAAACTCGGTCAATGGAATGGCTGATTTTCCTTGTAGGATCAGGGCGGGACTCTCCCGCGGTCGCCAGTGAAACGGATTGGTTGGACCGAATAGCACCACCTGCGGCGTCTGCGTCGCCGCCGCGAGGTGCATCGGGGCGGAGTCTACCGTCACAAGAAGACGTGCATCTGCGATCAGCGCCGCCAGGCTAAGTAAATCCGTTCTTCCGGAAAGGTCGACGATTCGCTGCCGCGTTTTCGCCTTGATCTCGGCAATGTGGACCTGCTCGAGGTGCGAAGCTCCACTCGTCAAAACAAGATCGACATCGCTATCTTGGCCAGTGTGATTAATGACTTGCGCCCAACGTGCCGGATCCCAGAATTTCTCGACGCGCGCTGAACCGGGATGAAAGATGATGAAGTGACTGCCGATCTTTGAATCGCGCCGAAGCTTATTCGCTTTTCCACGGGCTAGCTCCGGCAACTCCAGATGAACCGCGCGGGAAGCGTTGCGAACTCCGAGTGGCTCCGCTAAGGCGAGATTATAATCAACTGTGTGCATGTCCCGCATACGATTGTCCACGAACTGGTTGTAGATTCGCGCCCGGGTTTTTGATTGCTCGCGGACACGGTAAGACACCACTCGTCTCCGCGCGCCGGATAAAAAAGCAAGAAAAGCAGAGCGATCATTTCGTGTGAAGTCGATGCAGTAATCAAATCTCTCACGCGCCAGGGCAAGGAACACAGCGACATCTCTCAGGTTACGCCGTGTGATTAAAATCCGATCGACATCCGGCATGACTGGGAACAAATCGGCGCATTCGCTGGAAACGACGAGCGTTATCCGTGCGTCAGGAAAATTTTCGCGCAAAGCCGCCATAACCGGCATCGTCAAAATCAGATCGCCGACCCGTTTGAGTTGAAGGAGCAGGATATTCAAGAACTAAGCTACTGTAGCGACGCTCTATGAACGTCGCATCCTTTTCTGTTCCCGTCGGCGGTCCTAAACCGCCGTTACGAGGTAGTTATGCTACCTTCTGCATCGCGATTTCGTAAGCGTCCAGCAACCGCGTGCGAAAATGATCCCAGGTAAAATTTTCAACGACCCGTTGCCGGGCCGCGCTGCCCATGCGTTCCACCACTTCGGGATGGCGATGTAAATGCTCGAGCGTTGCCGCGATCGCCTCGACGTCTCCCGGTCGCACGATGATTCCCTCGACGCCGTCACGCACGACATCGCCAGCTTCGCGTGTGGTGATTTGCGGCAACGCGCAGGCGGCCGCCTCATAGGTAACTTTGGCGCTACCTTCCCATTGCGAGGGGAAAACATGAACCGTGCTTTGGCTAAGATAATTTTCCGGATCGTGCACAAATCCCACAAGGCGAATGTTGTCGCGCCAGAATTGCTTGAGATAAGGCTTCGCTTCGTCATGTACCGAGCCGACGAGCCATAACTCGGCTTCCGTCAGATTGAGGCGATACCAGGCCTCGAGCAAATGGTGAATGCCCTTTCGCTTAATCAAAGCGCCGGAAAAAACTGTGCGAAATTTTGTCGGACGATGGCCGGGCTTGAAGCGCTCGACATCAACACCGCGCGGCAGGTAAAACAGTTTTTCTTCCGGGAAACCTCGCGCACGAAAGGTGTCAGCCGCCGTCTCTGATAAGACAAGCAGCAGATCAGCGAGTTTGTACTCTTCGACGAAGCGCTTGCGCTCGAGCAACAATCCGGCTTTCCATCTTTGAAGCCCACGACCATTGCTTGTCGATTCGGGAACGTCCTGCCGGCTGACTTTCGCTTTCCCGCCGTCGCGATGCCAGGTTGGAATCTCGACAATTGACGGGATATGGCGCTGTTTCGCCACCTGAAGCGAGCGCAAACAATCTCCGGACCAGCTGTGAAACAAGTCGTAGCGTCCGGTCGCCAGATGGTGCGAGGCGATCCAATCAAGATATTTCTTTTTCGCGCCGTAGTAGTAAGGCCGATCGAAAAAGGAGATGAGACGCACAGGATGCCAGCGTAAAGAATGGATTAGCGATGCGGGAATTTCATTCTGCCGGTTGTCATAGGCGATTGCTCGCCCCAGAAATCTTCCCCGATACGACGCACGCAGAGTTTCAAATGCATCCGTGTCCAGACCTGAGCCGCCGATGCGAGCAAAAATCGAGTAGAGCAAACTCCTCGGCAACAGTCGCGCTGCTAATGATGCGGAGCGTGCTGGAGGGGGGGCGTTTAAAGTTTCACCCGGCATTGGGTTACAACTATTCTGGCGAACGTGGAGCAAGTAAAGTTGGAACTCACTTGTGATGCCTGACGAACCACTGACGATCCTTTTTGTTCGCCGCGGTTATTCCCAAACCGGCGGCGCGGAAGCGTATTTGAAACGACTCGCGCGCGGAGTGCTTGATGCCGGACATAACGCGCAACTTGTTACAACGAAGGATTGGCCGCAAAACGAGTGGCCGTTTGGAACGCTCCATCGCGTTCCGGGCCAATCGGCAATTGCGTTTGCCAATGAGCTGGAACAAGCGCGGCCGCGCATTCCCTGCGATGTCCTGATGAGCCTCGAGCGCCTGTGGAATTGTGACGTTTATCGCGCTGGTGACGGTGTTCATCGCGCCTGGCTTAATCACCGCCAAAATCTTGCATCGCCATTCTCGAATTTTTTTCGCCACTTCAACCTTAAACACAACCACATTCTCCGTCTGGAAGAATCGCTTCTGCGCGATCGGCGTGCCGGGCGGATCATTGTCAATTCACAAATGGTCAAAAACGAGATTGTGGCTCTTTACCGCTATCCCGCGGAGAAAATCGACATCGTCCGTAACGGCGTTCCAGTTTCCGAATTTCGGAGAGCAGCCGCGGAGCGCGAGCAGAGTCGTGCGGCATTTGCGCTGGCCGCGGATGAGATCGCCGTTCTCTTCGCGGGTTCAGGTTGGGAGCGAAAAGGTTTACGCTTCGCGATCAAGGCCATCGAGGCCTGCCCCGACTCGAAACTGCGATTGTTTGTTGCCGGCCGCGGCAATCGCGGCCGTTACAAGTCCTCATGCGCTCAATTTCTTGGAACGGTTGTGGATCTTCCGCCGGTTTACGCGGCGGCGGATATTTTCATTCTCCCTACGATTTACGATCCGTTTTCCAATGCCTGTTTGGAAGCATTGGCTTGCGGCCTTCCGGTGATCACGACTCTTGATAATGGTTTCAGTGAAATCATTGAGGATGGGGTGCACGGATCAATTGTCGATTACGCGAACGACATAGTGGCTTTGCGCGATGCCATCCAATTTTGGTCGGATGCAGCACGCCGCGCTATGGTGAGATCGACAAACATGCAGTGCGCAGCGCAGTTCGACATTTCAAAAAACGTTGCGCGGACTCTGGAAATTCTGGTTCAAGCCGCGGCCAGCGCCGCGTCCACGTCCGGGAAAATTCGAAATACTTGATCGAGCCGAGAGATTTCGAAAATTGAGCGCACGGTTTCCTGCAAACCGGCCAGCGCGAACTTGCCGCCGTAGGCTTCGACCTTTTGCATTCCTTCGATAAATGCCGCCAGACCCGCGCTATCGATGTAAGTTACCCGGGAAAGATCGACAACGAGCCGTTTTGGTTTTTTCTCGATCATAATCTTGAGTGACGCCATGACGTTAGGCGAGACGTGCAGATCGATCTCGCCTTCGAGGGGCAGCACATTGGGACGGTCTTTACGAGGCATCGGAAACGCTGGGGAAACGGATTTTTTCATTCAACCCTTCAATCGTCAATCGATTACCATCCGAGCGTATCGATAATTGCATCTACATTCGAAAGATCATCGATCAGAAAATCGGGCTGGTATTCTGCAAGCTGTTCCCGACTCCACGTGCCAGTCGCGACGGCGATAGTACGCGCGCCGAACACTTTGCCGCAGGCGATATCGCGCGGGGTATCGCCGATCACGTCGATTTCCGACGCGGAGAATTCGCGGCCATGCTTTTCCTTTGCGCGAGCGCGAGCGAATGGTCCGAGCCGGTTTCGATCTTGATGATCGTCGGCAAACGCGCCGAACTCAAAAAAATGCCAGACACCATAGTGTTCGAGCTTCAGTTGCGCTCCGCGCGAGACATTCCCAGTGAGAAGCCCGAGCACGAGGTGCGGCCGCGATTTCAGCTTCTTGAGCAGCTCGAGCACGCCGGGGAGTAGTTTGCCCTCACGCCGCGGCAATTCGAACGAGAGAAAATGCACGTAGCTGTCCAGAAACGCGCTGACGTTTTCGTTCGTTGCGGGAATCTTATGCTTTTTTAGGATGCTGACGACGATGCCGGAATCGGTCATGCCCGCGATTTCGATGTCGTGCAGATCATCGGCGATATCGAAGCGCTCGGCGAGGGTCAATTTGAGCGCGTGCATACCCGCGCCGCCCGAATGGATGAGCGTGCCATCGATGTCGAAAAGCACCAGGCGCTTGTACGGTTCTGTCATCTCGAGTGAAAGTAGTGCCCTCGCCTGCCCGCCGTGGCGGGAGCGAAGCCGAATTGGTCAAGACATCTCTTACTGGGCTGGAGCAAACGTGTAATTGAAGGGAGATTACTGCGTCAGTCATAGACCGCAGCTACAGTTAAAGTGCGGGCGCATGCATCATAAGCACGGCGATCATGCTCCCGAGAAATACGAGTAGCAAGATTGCCGAGCCGACAAAAATTGCAGTGCGAGTTGGGTCCTTCTGCTCTTTCTGGCGTGGGAAGGGGGATGCGTTGGCAAAATCAACGGGCGCCGCGCTCAAGTCCGCGGGTTCAGCTTCAATTTCCTCAAGTTCAGGCAGCGGTTGCGATCCGCGCGTATCCGGTTCGTAGCGAGCTTCGACTCCTCCGAAGCGAATTCGGTCATCGAAGCGCAGCGCGGTTTCCGTGGCCGGGATGCCGTTGACGCGTGTGCCATTAGTCGAATCAAGATCTTTCAACCGGTAAGTTTCACCGGCAAGCTGCAACTGCGCGTGATGACTCGAGACCGACGGATCGGCGATAACAATCATGTTATCCGGGGCGCGTCCGATCGTGATCAAATCTTCGACGAGTTCATGTGTGATTCCGCTGATGACTAGCTTCGGCATGTTGTTATCCTGAACATAGCGAAGGACCGCAAGGTAGCGCAAGCCTCTGGCTTGGGGCCCCCCTTTAGACACAAGCGGGGACGCTTGTGCTACTTCTGCTCTGCCCGCATAGTGGCGCTTCCATGGCCATTGAGTTAACGCGCAATTTTAGCATCATCGCGCACATCGATCATGGCAAGACCACATTGTCGGATCGATTGCTCGAACGCACGGGCACAATTCACGAACGCGACAAGCAGGACCAGTTGCTCGACTCGATGGACTTGGAGCGCGAGCGCGGGATCACAATCAAAGCGCATCCGGTGACGATGCATTACTCAAGTGAATCGGGCGAAACGTATCGGCTGAACCTGCTCGACACCCCGGGGCATGTCGATTTTGCATATGAGGTTTCAAGGTCACTGGCGGCGTGTGAAGGTGCGCTCTTGGTTGTGGATGCGGCACAGGGAGTTGAAGCGCAAACGGTGGCGAACGTTCATCTGGCGCATAAACAGGGTCTCGCGATTGTGCCGATCATTAACAAGATCGATCTGCCAAACGCCGATGTGCCTGCCGTGCGTCGGCAATTGGAGGAAATCCTTGCGATCCCTTCGGAGGAAGCAATCGATGCAAGCGCGAAGATGGGCATCGGTATCGAGGAAATTCTTGAAGCGATTGTGAAGCGAGTCCCGCCGCCGCAAAAACCGGCGGATAAAACCTTGCGGGCACTCGTTTTCGATTCGGTGTTCGACGTTTACCGCGGTGTGGTTGGCTACGTGCGCGTCGTGTCCGGAACGATGGAAGCCAATCACGCGGTCACGTTGATGAGCAATAATGCGCGTTATGAGATCAAGGAGGTCGGCGTATTTACGCCGAAGATGCTCGTACAGCCGCAGCTCAATCCCGGGGACGTCGGTTATTTCATCGCGAACATCAAAACCACTGCCGACATAAAGATCGGCGACACAATCACGGACCAACGGCACCCCGCGGGCGAGCCGCTACCGGGTTTTCAGGAAATTCATCCGATGGTCTTCAGCGGGATCTATCCAATTAACACCGGCGACTTCGAACATTTGAAGGCGGCGATTGCAAAGCTGCGCTTGAACGATGCTGCATTCATTTACACGCCGGAAAGCTCCGTCGCGCTCGGATTCGGGTTTCGCTGCGGGTTTCTTGGCCTGCTCCACATGGAAATCATCCAGGAACGACTCCGGCGCGAGTACAACATGGATATCATCGCGACGAGCCCAAGCGTGGTATATGAAGTGCTGACAACGCGCGGCGAGAGACTGTTGATCGATAATCCAGCGCACTTGCCCAATCCGAGCGTGATCAGTGAAATTCGGGAGCCAATAGTAAAGGCGTACATCCTTTGCCCAAATGAAAATATCGGGGACATCTTGCAATTAATCCTTGAGAAGCGCGGCCAAATGGACCACACCGAGTCGCTTGACACCCGCCGCGTGATGTTGCATTGCGAACTGCCCCTCAACGAAATTCTTGTCGATTTTAATGACAAGATCAAAAGCATTAGCCGGGGCTACGGCTCAATGGATTACGAGCACGCTGGTTATCGCCCATCCAAATTGGTAAAACTCGATCTGCTCGTCAATGGCGAACCAGTCGACGCCTTTTCGACGATTGTTCACAAAGATCGCGCGGAGGCGAGGGGACGCCAGCTCGCGGCCAAATTGAAAGAAGTGATTCCGCGTCAGCTGTACCAAGTCGCCATCCAGGCGGCGATTGGTGGAAAAATCATTGCGCGGGAGAGCGTTTCGGCGTTGCGAAAAAATGTAACCGCGAAATGCTACGGCGGCGATATCACGCGGAAACGAAAATTGCTTGAGAAACAAAAAGAAGGAAAAAAACGAATGAAGAGCATCGGAAAGATTAATATTCCGCAGGAAGCATTCATCGAAGTGTTAAAGGCACAGTGAGGATGCCAAGCGAAAACGCCCAACCAGCATCTATCTAGCATCCAGGAGCACGCAGCAATGTTTAGGCCCCGTTACGTTAAGCACAGCCGATTGCTCTTGCGGCATGCTCAAAAATATCTGCGCTACAAGAATGATCTCCTGAGCGCCTCGAGCCGGGAAAAGATTCTCGCTGGAATAGAAAACCTGCGCGCCGCGTTGCGCGACCGCAACCACGAAAGGATACACGGCGCAGCAGAAGCGCTCGATAAGACATTACACAGACTGACGCCGGTAAACTGGGAATCTCACTGGCGCGAAAACTGCGAGGTCATCCTCGTCGCCATTGTGGTGGCGGTCGGCATTCGTTCCTATTTCTTGCAACCGTTCAAAATTCCGACCGGCTCAATGCAACCGACACTTAATGGGATCATTGGCCATCCCAGTATCGCGCCGGCACCGAATATCCTGCGCCAGATCGCCGACTTCATTATACTCGGCCGTAATTACATCGACGTCGTCTCGCGTGAGGATGACCAGATTTTTCAGATCGAGCCGAAGAAATTTCTCTTCTTCTTCACATTTTCACGACTGATCTGCCAGCAGCAAAATTTTCTGGTTTACGCGCCGCCCGAGACGCTCACTCATGATTTTAACGTTTTGCCCGGTCGGACTTGTCACCGTGGTGAGATTATTGCCAGGGGCGCAGTGGACACAGGGGATCAGGTCTTTGTCGACAAATTTAGCTACAACTTTGTAAAACCACATCGCGGGGATGTTTTCGTTTTTCGCACGAATCACATTCTCGGAATTCGTGAAGATCCCGCAATGGGGTCGCCCTTTTATATCAAACGCTTGGCCGGCCTGCCCGGAGATGAGTTGCGCATCGACCCCCCATTTCTTTATGCGAACGGCAAAATCGCAGAAGGCTTTGGTTTCGCGCGAGTGATGGCGGCGAAGCCACCGTATCGCGGCTATGCCCTGGGTCGCGATTATCTGGCGGAGCCAAATCGAGCGTTCGTCGTGCCAGAACATGGTTATTTTGCATTGGGCGATAACAGCTACAACAGTTACGACAGCCGTTACTGGGGGCCGGTGCCCGAAGAAAATCTCGTCGGACGCGGATTGCTTGTTTACTGGCCGTTTAACCCTTGGTTCGGCTTATCTGGGCGACCGGGGCACTGGGGCTTGATTCGTTAGGCCGATACTTCTCCAGCATGGTATCGAGCCTCCCGCGAGTATATCCTCTGCTTGGGCTCTGCGGCGGATATGCGTTGCTGATGTTTTTTAATCCGATCCGGCGGGCGCTCGGCGACGGTTTTCGTTGCATCACGCGCTTCAAACGGATCTGGCTCACCTTCGCCCTTCTTGGATTTGGTTATTTCATTTTTCAATTCGCCACTTTCACTCCCATCCGGAATTCGGCCGATCTCGACCTGAACCAAGTCATCTCATTGCCGAGCTGGCGTTGGCCGACTTTTATCGAGATATGGAGGGAGACACCATTGCCTGCTCTGGAGGGAGTCGCGGGAATTTTTGATAATGCGACCACCACTTATCCACTTTCAATTCTGGCCGCTGTCTTCATGATTATCAACTGGCGCGGTTTGCACGGCGCGTTGCTGCGCGCGCTGTGGAAGCGCTATCGTTTCTGGAGTTATTTCATTTACTTGATTCTGCTGCTGAGCGCGTTGGCGTCGCTGTTCAAACCGATTGTGTTCTGGCGTTTGCCGGAGTGGGGCGGCCTGCTTCCGGCGTCGGGATTACTGCAAATTTCTGCCACCGTCGATGCCGTCGCATTCATTTTCGAATATCTTTTTGGCGTCTATATCCAGGTGTATTTGATCACGGTTTGCCTGGCATGGGTCAAAGGCGTGAGTTTTGAAGAAGGGGAGCTATTCCGTTTCGCCATGCGCCGCTTCAGTTATGTTTTGAAGTGGGCTGGTATTGTCGTGTTGTTCAGTACGTTGTTGGTGCGGCTGCCGCTTTTGCTCGCCTACTTCATGAATATTCCGGGTGTGCTCGACTACCTGCCGATTCAACGCAGCGTGATGAGCGGTTTAATCATTGCTTTTTGTTCGGTCCAAATCTCGCTTGCTTTACACAATGAAAGCTTGGGCGATGCGATCCGCGCACATCGCCGGTTCATCTGGCAAAACGCAGGCCCCCTCGGCTGGTTCCTGCTCATTTGCGGAATCCACTTCTTTGGCATCATGATCTGCGACGCCGTTGTGCGAGGCGCGATCGCCGACCGGTTGGGCGCGCTTTTTCTTTGGAAATTTATTTTTGCCTGTCTTCGCGGAGTTATCACCGCCTGGCTTTTGGCTTCATGGGTCTGTTTGTTTCGCCAACGTGAGGCGCTCCGCCTTCATCAAGAGAAATGGATTCAATAATAAGCCCGATTGCGAGAGGCACCCAGGTAAAGGCAACGAACATCACTCGCCAGAGCAAATCGAACCTGGCGCTGGCATTTATTTCGTTAGGGCGCGAACGCAAGCGAGACATCAACATCTTCTACGCGTTTTGCCGCGTAGTTGACGACATTGCCGATTCTTCGGAGCTCAATGTCGCAGAAAAGCGACAGCGCTTGGCGGCATGGCGCGAAATGCTCCGCTCCGCGATTCCAGGCGAGCCGGCCCTTGCGCATGAGGTGCGATGCTTGATCGACAAGTACTCGGTGTCCGTTGACACGCTTGAGGAAATTATTTCCGGCGTAGAGATGGATTTGAGCATTTCACGGTATGCGACGTTCGAGGAGCTGCGAGTTTATTGTTACCGCGTCGCCAGTGCAGTTGGCCTCGTCAGCATCGAGATTTTTGGATATCGCAATCCCGCCTGCAAAGGGTATGCGCTTCAACTTGGGCTGGCTTTGCAAATGACGAACATCATACGTGATATCGGGAAAGATTTACGCAACGGCCGAATCTATCTGCCGCACGAGGATTTGGCGCGGTGCGAATACTCCGAGGCGGAACTGAAAGATCGGCAATATAACCAGCGTTTCGTCCGCCTGATGGAGTTCGAAGCACAGCGGGCGTGGCAGTTTTTCTCAAGGGCGGCAGCGTCGCTTCCGCCTGAAGATCGACGATCGATGGTCGCCGCCGAGATCATGGGATCGGTTTATCGCGGCTTGCTTCGCCGAATCGAGCTGGACAAATTTCATGTTTTCGAAAAAGAATACCGCCTTAGCAAATTGGAGAAAGCGAGCCGAATCGCGGCGCAGCTACTAAAAGTCTTTTGAAATAGCCGCTGCGAGGCAGTGGGTTGGATTGCTCTAATTTTCTCTAACCCGGCGGTGGCTCAAGATCTTAGCGGGCGAAACCAATGAACGACGTGAACAAGGTGTTTGTCAGACCCTCACTCCGCCTCGTTTCAGCATAAAGCGCAACCTTGCTCAATAGGCGAAGTTGAATTCACCGACACAAATAATTTATGAAAAAGAACTTTCTCGTGATTATTTCGTTTATTGCGCTGAGCTCTTTTGTTCTCAGCTCGTGTGACACTCCAGTTGGTCAGGGGGCCGGAATAGGCGCTGCGACCGGAGCGATCATTGGTGGCGCCGCTACGGGTCATGTCCGCGATGCGGCCATTGGCGCTGCCGCTGGTGCCGCGGCCGGCGCGTTAATCGGGGCGGCCGTCGAAGAGGATCAAGCTGCGCGTTACGGTCCGCCGCCTCCAGGCGGTTTTCCATTCGCGCGGTGGGCTGGGACGCCCGGTTTTTACTACAGCCCTTACACCGGCCGCGTTTACGATCTTCGCGGTGTTCCGCCTGGCGGACTGGCTCGCGACGTCGACACCGGACGGCTTTTTCGAAAACCGTAACCGCACGCCAGTTTAGTTCAGAAGTTTGCGCACTTAAGATCAACGCGTTTGCGCTTGGAGTGCATCCACAAGCGCCTGCGCTTCCTCCGTCATCTTCAGTAATTCCGGCCATCGGCGATGATAGTTCTCGCCTGGCAACTTGCGCGTTGCGTCAAACCCCATGTGGGAACCGATGTTCTGATCGGTGGGCGCGTGGTCGAGCGAATCGCTCGGATTCTTGATGATGGTCGTGTCCCGCGCGGGATCGGTGTTCGCGCACAGCCGGAAGAGCACGTCGCTGGTGTTGTGCACGTCGCAGTCCTCGTCAACCGCGACAATATATTTGCTGAACATCATCTGTCCCATCCCCCAGAGGCCGTGCATGACTTTAAAAGCCTGATAGGGGTACTGCTTCCGGATACTGACAAAGACCAGATTGTGGAAAACACCCTCCGGCGGCAGTGTCATATCCACGATTTCCGGGAAATTCATTTTGAAGACCGGCAGGAAAATCCGCACACACGCGTCGCCAATATAATAATCTTCCATCGGCGGCACGCCGACGATGGTTGTCGGATAAATCGCGTCGCGCCGATGCGTAATCGCGGTCACGTGAAAAACCGGATAATCTTCCACCGCGGTGTAAAACCCCGTGTGATCGCCAAATGGACCCTCCGGCCGCATCTCGCCAGGTTGAACATAGCCCTCCAGGACAAAATCAACGTCCGCCGGAACTTCGACGTCGATCGTTTTGCAGCGAACCAGCTCGACTGATTTTTTTCGCAGAAACCCTGCAAAGAGAATTTCATCCAAGCCGTCGGGCAGCGGCGCAGTCGCGGCAAACGTATAGACCGGGTCCCCACCTAATGTCACCGCGACCGGCATCCGCTCGCTGCGTTCATAATAACGTTTGCCATGGCGCGCACCAACTTTGTGAATTTGCCAATGCATTCCGGCCGTTTGCTCGTCGTAAATCTGCATCCGGTAGATGCCGACATTTCGCGCTCCTGTTTCGGGGTCACGCGTGTGAACGTTCGGCAGGGTAATGAAACGCCCGCCATCTTTCGGCCAACATTTAAGGATGGGAAGATCGCGCAATGAAAACGTATTTCCGCTGTCGATCTTATGCACGACTTCCTGGCAAGCGCCCTCCTTCACCTGTTTCGGCCGCGCGTGCAGCAGATGAATCCCTTGTTTGAGCAAACTCCAACCTTCTCGCAGATCGGTCGGCGGTTTTGCTTTCAGGATGAGTTGAATTTCCCGCGCAATGTCCCCAATGTCTGCGACCTGCAACGCCAGAGCCATGCGGCGGGGGGATCCCATCGTATTGATCGCCACTGGGAATTCCGATTTTATTCCGTCGATAATCGGCTGCTCGAAAAAAACCGCTTTCCCCCCACCAGACGATTTCATTTCACGGTCCGCCCATTCTGCAATGAGCAGATCGGTGTCGACCGGGACAGCGACGCGTTTCAACTCGCCCGCTTGGTCAAGAGCGTCGAGGAACTTTCGAAATGAGCGGTAAGCCATTTGTCAGGCGTGCCGCGACTCTGATTAGTTCTGTGGCAGAACGCGAGAGAATTCTTTAATCAGCGGTACGGCGGCACCAAGTATTGGAACGACACGACCCGTCCATTTGCGAACGTGACCGTCTTAGTGGGATACGGAATGCTCGGCGGAATATACGAGTAATAGAATGGATCGAAGAAAGGATCACCAAAGAACACAAAAGAGCGACCGCCATGATGATGATGGCTGCCCACAAAACCGACGCTCGTAAATCCGAAACCGTAGCCGAATCCACGACCGTAGTACGGATAAGGGTATGGATAGGGATAGGTCGTGTAATTTACATAAATCCAAGTCTCACTTGGACGACCGCGCATATTACCCACAATTTTCCGATCGGGCGAACCCCAGGCCAGCCACACTGCATTTTGCGACATGCCCGCGCGAATCTGTCCCTGGCTCACCAGCGCCTGGTCGCGGGAAGAAAGGGTTTGGTAAATTTCGGGGTGTCCGGAGATTCGTGTCTCGGTGGTGGAACAACTCGCAAGAGTTAGCGCGCTGGCTGCGATGCCGAACGTCAGAGTCCGAAAAAAGAAAGGACGCTTCATAGGAAAAATCATACGGCCTCAGAGTTATGAGTCAATCATATCACTTCCTTGATTCAACTCCACATTAACCGTAACGTTGCGATTGAATGCAGGATCGACATGGTCATCACATTTCCTACCTGCGCGTTTCGATCACAGACCGTTGCAACGAGCGCTGCGCCTATTGCATGCCGCACGAACTGCAGGAGTGGTTTCCGCGCAGCGAGATTCTGACTTACGAAGAGACGCTGCGTCTCATCCGCATCGGGGTAGAGTTGGGTGTATCGAAGGTGAGGATCACTGGCGGCGAGCCGCTCACTCGGCGCGGCGTGCTCGATCTTGTTCGCGAGCTTCCGAAAATTCCGGGCCTTTGTGACGTCGGCCTTTCCACGAACGGGACGCTCCTGGCGCGCGAAGTTGAGCCGCATCGGACAATGGCGGCAGCTTTACGACACGCCAGCGTGAGATCAGTCAACATCTCGCTCGACACGTTAGATCGACATGCTTATTCCGAAATCACCGGGCGCGATTTACACGCACAAGTCCTAAACGGGATCGATGCCGCCGTCGCAGCAGGATTCGATCAAATCAAATTGAATACGGTCCTAATGCGCGGCAGGAATGAAGACCAATTAATTCCGCTGATCGAATTTGCCGCGGCGCGCAATCTGATCCTGCGTTTTATTGAGATGATGCCCGTCAGCACGAGAGAAGTTCTCGATGAAGAAAATTTCATATCGATTTCTGAGGCGAAGCGGGCGATTGAATCGCGTTACGGCAGCTTGATTCCACAGCCCGATTTTCGAACGAATGGCCCGGCCGCGTACTATCAAATCCCTGGCCGCCAGCAACGCATCGGGTTTATTGGCGCAATGACGAACCTCCATTTTTGTGAGAGCTGCAACAAACTTCGTCTCACGTGCGATGGAAAATTACGTCCTTGTCTCGGCAGCTACCTCTAATTCGACATCATGAAACCCCTTCGGGCTGGCGCAAGCAATGAGGAACTCCAACAATTTTTCCTCGATGTCGTCGATCGAAAGCCTGAGCAACATGATTTTCGCGACAATTACAAGCCGGGCCGCAAAATGATCGCAATCGGTGGCTGATTGGTGAAGCGGCTTACGCATATCGGCGCCGATGGTCGCGCGCAGATGGTTGATGTCTCGGGCAAACCACCCTCTATCCGGACGGCGGTTGCGACAGGAAAAATTCAGCTCCGGCGCGAGACACTTGATTTGATTTCGAAAGACCAAATTGCAAAGGGCAACGTCTTTGCAACTGCCCGGATTGCTGGGATTCAGGCCGCTAAACAGACCGCCCAGCTCATTCCGCTTTGCCACACGTTGCCGTTGGGCGAAATCAACATCGATATCGTCACTTCAGATAATTTCGCAGAGGTAAAATGCACTGCGCGCACTGTTGCGCAGACCGGCGTCGAAATGGAGGCGCTCACTGGCGTCGCCGTCACGCTTCTCACGATCTACGATATGTGCAAGGCAGTCGACAAAGAGATGCAAATCTCCAACGTACGGCTCATCGATAAAACGAAGAGACCGCTCGAGTGATGGAGTAATGGAGTAATGGAAACAAAACAGCACTCCAACACTCCAACACTCCATCACTCCATCACTTCGATTGCCGTCGGCATTATTACGATTTCGGATCGCGCCAGCGCTGGCGATTACGAAGATCTCGGTGGCCCTGCATTAAAAGAGGCTATGCAAAAAGCGGGCTGGCAGGTCCTCTCCGAAGCGATTATTCCAGACGACACAACGCGCATTCAGGAAACGATTCGCTCCTTTTCCCGACAAGGTTGCGGCTTGATCTTGACGACGGGCGGGACAGGAGTTGGCCCGCGCGATGTCACTCCGGAAGCAGTCCACGCGATCATGCGTGTGGAACTGCCCGGTTTCGGCGAAGTGATGCGCGCTGAGTCGATGAAAATCACGCCGAACTCGATTTTATCCCGCAGCCTTGCGGCGATTGTCGATTCTTCATTGGTAATCGCACTTCCGGGAAAGCCGAGCGGTGCGGTGGAATGTCTTGGTTTCGTGCAAGGCGCAATCCCGCACGGAGTCGCACTGGCACAACGAAGGCCGACTTCGTGTTGAACTGGGGGCGACCGCCGGGCGCGCCGCGACTCAATCATCAGTCCGGCCAAATCAGAAGTCGCATCAGTCGTCGGCCGTATTCGGTGAGATGCGCGCCCTGCCCTCGACCGGATATTTCGTCGCGTGTGAGATAGGAATAATCGATTGGGCTCGTTTTGACGTAACTCAGTTCTGGCTGCGTCACATGTTTGGCGCTTGGTTCTATTTTCAGTGGCAAGCCCGAGCGCGCGAATGAAACTTCCCACGACGATTTCTCGCTTCGACTGCTGCCCGCCAGCATCCAGGGATAAAGTCTCGGCAGCTCAAAGTGCGACGATTTTGGCAGCGTCACTTTGTAAAATGTCTCCTCGTCATTGAGGAATTCTGGAATTGTGAGCGAAGGATTTCTGTGGAGTGCGAGATAGAGCCGTGCGATATCGAGACCGGCAAGGTTGATGCCGTTGTAAATGCCATTGTGATTGGGATCGTTTTTGAAGAATGCGTCGTGCCACGCTTCGAATCGATGGCTGAGCATCAGATTCAATTCCAAGTGGAGATGGGCACGCGCCTGATTTAAGCCCGTGCCGGTGTAACCCATCACGGCGATTCGCTGGCCGCGTCGCACGGATTCGCCTGGCTGCACCGCGACTGAACTTAGATGCCCATACAAGCTGTAATAGTTTGAGCCGGCCCACCGGTGCTCTATCACGATGTACTTTCCATAGTTAGAGTAGCCGGGCACGAGGTTCGTATGCACCACTTTGCCATCCGCAATGGCGCACACGTCATCAAGCGGCTCGCTGCGGGCATCACGGCGCAGAGGTCGAATGTCGATTCCTTCGTGGAAGCGGGTGTAAACGGTACCTGCCGATGTCTCGACGGGATCACGCACAAACCCGTATTGGCCACCTTCCCACGGCGTTGATTTCACTCCTTTATAATTGCGCTCAATATATTGGTAGAACGCAGAACCGCCGCCGGAGAAAAGAGCGTCGTTGTCCGTTGGAAGCACGAGATCGAGAACGGATCGCTCGGTCTGGGCCATCATCGAGAAATGCGAAAGAATGACGAGCGCACCCGCCGCAGCAAATAATCGCATGGCCGATTATCGCTTGCGCTGGCCAAGCAACTGCCAATCTTTTTTCATCAAGGTAACGTCGGCCGCAGTCAGTCCGGAAGCGATGTAGATTTTTCCGTCGGAAACGCGCTTGTCGATTTCAAGCTCCGTGATTGGCCGCCCATTGATGATTACAAAAAGTAAACTGCCCCGGCGCTCGATGCTTAAAGTGTCGAGCGCGATTCGACCGTGCTCATCGAGTTGAAACAGCGCGCCATAAGTTCCGTTTGCCGCCGGATAAGGGTAAAACCCGATGACATCCTGTTCCGAAATGCGCGGTATCTTTTCAATCGCAACATCTTTCCCGGAGAGCTGGGCGCGTACGGATGTAGAAAAGACCGCGGTATCTTGCGGATTCCCCTGCGCATGCACGCGGAAAATGCAATGTCGCTCTTTCGCAATGGCGGCCGGTAGCGCCAGAAGCAGCGAGAACGCGAACGCGCAGAGAGTCTTCATGCCGATTGATAAAGAGTTTGACAGGATTTGCAACGTTTGCTGTTTAACCCGCTCATGAAGCAACGCGTTATTTTGCTTGTTCTGCTCTTTGCGATTATCGGGCGCAGCCTCGCACAGGACACCGCGCCTACGGCAACGCCGCGCAGACGCAGTTGGCTGGCGCGCATGCTCCATCCCTTTTCTTCCGAACCGATTCCCCAGTACAAAGATCCCCGATTGCGCGGACTGGCGGTCGGCTTGCAGATTACCCCGCAGACCGTAAAACTCTCAGAGGTCCGCCAACTCGGGATCAAAGTAACGTTGACAAATCAATCCAAGCGTCCCGTTACGCTCGAATTTCCGACAAACCAGCGGATCGAGATTTATTTAAGGAATTCTGCCGGGAATATGCTGACAACATGGTCCAACAATCACGCCATTACAGAAACACCAGGAACGGTTTTAATTAATCCGCAAGAGCACGTCGAATACGACGAAACGATTGCGACCCGCGATCTCACCCCAAATAAAGTTTTCATTGCCGAGGCTTTCTTTCCCAAATATCCGGAGCTGCGAATCCGGCAAAAATTCCTTGCCGTGCCGTGATGACGGGAGGAAATGGAGTAGTGGGTTCTGCCACGTCTTCAACACTTCAACACTCCAACACTTCAACACTCCTCTTTTCCGATTATCACACTCACCCCCAGGGACATCGGGTGCAGCGTTACATACAGGCGCTGCTGCAGCCATGGGCGGATTCGGCGCACAAAATGGCGTTAAGCGAGGTCGCTTTTACCGATCACGATCGTTATCATGCCGGAATCGACTTCGATGAAATCGATCGGTTGCGTGAAAAAAATGCCGATCTAAAAATCCGTGCCGGCATCGAGCTGGACAACGATCCGA
>CATPAV010000155.1 GCA_955652245.1 uncultured Candidatus Udaeobacter sp.
GAGTTCTGTCCTGATATTTCCGACTGTGCTGGAAAAACATTCGGCCGTTGCTGGGCCGAAAATAAGTTATGAACCCACTGCCGATATTTTCTTTGAACACCTCAGCGCGCGCTTTGCTCATCTGGCGCAGATTTGCATAACGGGGAAAGACGATTCGCTCGTTTTCCGGTAATGGTTCTTGCCAGGCAAAGTGGCGCGAAACGGCACGAATGCGGGCCGCAAGTTGGTTGTCATCCAACGGCGCGCCGGGCGGATCGAACCGTGCGAATTTACGGAATTGCATCACGGTGCGTGTCATGACAAAACAGCGGCGAGTATATTTGTTAGCGGGATCGTTGCTTGTCGATCTTGCACGCAGAAAGGGAACCCCGTTCTTGTACTTCAGCACGGTGGCGTTTTGGAACGCCAATGTGTCGCGATCAAAACGGAAGCCGGACCCTGCCGCGCTCCTCGCTACCAGAGCTACAGCGATAAAAATGCCAACCCGACAAACCCCCGTAAGCATGCGATAATTTCCGTGACTCACATCAAGACCGCGACGAACCTGTCGCGGGCTTGCCCCCTGCGAACGTTCCGAGCCGGCGAAATTTCTCGTAGCGCTCTTTTAACAGTTGGTTGATGGGAACCTCAGAAGTGCGGTGCAGGTTGCGGCGCAACGCGGCGCCGAGATTTGCCGCGACCGAATCGTAGTCTCGATGCGCACCGCCTTCTGGTTCGGGGATAATTTCGTCCACCACTTCGAGCTTCAACAAATCCTGCGCGGTTAGCTTTAGCGCTTCCGCCGCTTCGGCGGCATGACGACGATCTCTCCACAAAATGGCGGAACACGCTTCCGGACTGATCACCGAGTAGTAAGCGTTCTCGAGGATCAACACGCAATCTGCCACGCCGATGCCGAGCGCGCCGCCGGATCCACCCTCGCCAACAACAGCGGCGATAATAGGCACGCGCAGGCTCATCATTTCGCGAAGGTTTACCGCGATTGCTTCGGAAATGTGGCGTTCCTCCGATCCAATCCCCGGAAATGCGCCAGGTGTATCGATCAATGAAATCACAGGCATGCCGAATTTTTCGCCCAGCCGCATCAAGCGCAGCGCTTTCCGGTAACCTTCCGGATGGGCGCACCCGAAATTGCGCATCACGTTTTCCTTCGTGTTGCGCCCTTTTTGGTGAGTTATAACAATACAGCGCTGCGGGCCGAGCATCGCAAAACCGCTCGGCATGGCTTTGTCATCGGCGAAGCGACGATCCCCATGCAGTTCAACCCAGTTTGTAAAACATCGGTCGATGTAATCGAGGGCGAACGGCCGCTGCACATGCCGCGCGATTTGGACGCGCTGCCAGGCGGTCAGGTTACCGTATATCTGGCGCCGAGTTTCTTGCAGCTTTTCCTCAAGCGTCTTAACCGCCGGATCAAGATTGACATCGTGCTCGTCAGAATGAGCTTTCAAATCTTGCAAGCGCCGTTGCAGTTCAAAGATCGGTTTTTCAAAATCGAGCGATTGAATCTCCATGAATGAAATTTGCAAAGTTAAAAAAGTTAGAAAGCCATAAAGTCGTCGCGTTTCAAGGTTGTAACCATTGTAACTCTTTTAACTTCATAACGATTGTCAGTCGATAATGGTGACAGGCGTCCGGTTCTTTACAAGACTGCTTAGCTCTTCGGCATCGGAAGCAGCGAGGCCAAGGCCGAGTGGCGGCGGTGGCTGAGTGATATTGGGATGCGCCGAATCAGCGACCGAGTAAAGCGTGTAAGCCGGTGTGCTCAGACGGACCCAGCGAATGCTGCCAATGTAATCTTTGCTGCCGAGTCCAATGCGTTTTCCATCTTTCCAAGCCATCGTCTCCGCAACTTTCGCAGTGACTTTCGACGGCTGTTTAGGTGGCAACTTCGCTTCACGCACATGATACTGCTTGAAAAAAGTGCCGTGATTAAGGAGCACGACCACATTGGCCTTTCGTTGAATCACAATTGAGAAATCCGGATGGGAAATGAGCAAATGCTCGCCGATGTGCAGCATCGTGCCGCTCAAATTATTCATCCGCATGATGAGCTCGGGCGTCGTCTTCAGTTTCCTTGCAATCTTTGCCAGGACGTCTCCGGACTTCACCACATAATCAGTTTTTTCCGGCGAAGGATAACGCGAGAGGAAGATGTCGATGTTCACTTCGCCGAGCAAATCCTTGGCCTCTTCCAAATGCAGACCGCCGGGATATTTCTGGATAAAGGCGGTGAGCGCGTCGCGAGCTTCAGTCAGTTTGCCGTCCTGTCGCAGTTTCGCCGCGGCCTGAAATTCGGGAAGGCTGATATCTGGGGTGGGCGCCGCAGTAATTTCTCCGCGCTGCTCCTTTTTCACAGCGATCTCTTCTTTAAAAACAAGGTTATAACTAAAGAATGCGGCGCCGCCGAAGATGATCAGTGCCAGCAGTAGAACGAGGAACCACTTCATGGATAGCAGAGGAAGATTCTGGATCCGAGCGGAGCGCAGGCGACGTTCCGAACAAAGCAAGACCAGCGCGAACGGGAGGCTCTCATGACTTGAGGCAATCGATAGTCCATCAAAAGAGAAATCGCGCGCGCGGAATCAATCGCGCCGGTTAACCAGAGCCGATCGCCTACGAACTCTCTTTGCCCGATTCAAGTCCAGGAAACAAGAGATGCCAGAGCCGCCCCAGTGTGCGCTCCTCCTGGTTACTCCACGTAAAGTGGCAATCCTGACAATAAAATTCTTTCGGAATAATTTTCATCGCGCAAAGAACACCAACAAGCGCCGGGGTGATGAATTTACGGGTCATCTGCGGATATTCGATGTTCGAAGAGCCGCACTGCGGACAGCGAATCAGCGCAACAGCGATGTCCGGATCGGTAGCTTCCCACTCGACCATCAGACTTTGTGCTCTTTCGAAATCATTATCCTCCACCATCACTTTTGCGTTCGCCTGGGGGCGAGACATGAATCCGACCTGCTGCAAAGGGGCTTCGTTGTGAACATCGGCCTTCAATCCTGCGTCCTGAAAGCGCCGTTTCAGCTGCCTCGCTTTTGCCGGTTCGTTAAACGTGGCGATGGTCACCATAAATTTCTCTTGTCTGCGCGACAGCGCGCGTCCTCTGATCAAACATCAACTAATGGGGGAGTGCAAGATTTGGCGGAGGAAACCATTTGTAGAGCATCAAATACACCAGCACCCCTGTCACTGAGACATAGAGCCAGATTGGGATCGTCCAGCGCGCGATGCGCCGATGGCGGTCCCAGCGGCGGCGAAACGCCGGAATGAGGGTCAAAATCACCAAGGGCAACGTCACGAAGGCGAGCAGGACGTGCGAAATCAACATTGCGAAATAGAGCGGACGCACCATCCCTTGCGCTGTGAAATGCGTCGATTTTTCGCCGACGTGCACGTGATAAACGATGTACCCGACCAGAAAAAATGTGGATGCAATCACCGCCGTGATCATGCAGGCCATGTGGCGGCGCCACGCGCCGTGCCGGATCAAGTACCAGCCTGTTGAGATGAAAACGGTGCTGATGAAATTGAGCGATGCGTTGATCGCTGGCAGATCGGAAATTGTCATGGAAATGTAGAAGCGTAAACCGATGAAGCGTTACATCAATAATCGCTGCAACGCTTGAACCCTTCAACGCTTTCAACGAGCTGATGCCACCCATTCTCGAACCGCCGAAGCCTATCGCCCCAAAGCGAGGTGGACGATCGACTTTGGCGCGTCGCGTCACCGCAATCGTAACGCGTTTGATAATACTCGTCGCGATTGTGATCTTCGGCAGCACCGGCTGGTATCTGGCAAAGCGAGGCTTTGGCCGACAGTGGCGATACCGCGTAGTCGAAGAATTGCACAAGCGCGGCGTCGAAGCTTCTGTCGGCCGGTTAACACTCGATCCGTTCCGCGGTCTGGTCGCGAAGAATGTGCGCATCTTCGATTACAAGAACCGTGAAAATACCATCGTTTTGATCAGCGAAATCTCCCTCGATATTAATTACGCCGCGCTCATCCACCATGAGCCGTTCCTCAACGCGCTCGACGTGCGTAATGCGCAAATCACGCTGCCACTCACAGGCGTTGGGGGGAATACCGGTAAGGCGCAGCTCAAAGATTTCCGCGCCCACGTCTATTTTCCGCCTGAACAAATTTACGTCAGCCAAGCCGAGGGAACTTTTTGCGGAATACGGATTTCAGCGACTGGACAATTGATTAAGCGAGCCAATTACCAGCCATCACCGCCGCTTTCCCAGGAAGAGTGGCAAAAACGACTGTCGATCTTGCGACGGGTTGTGAGCGAACTGCAAAAGTTTAGCTTTCCGGTCGCGTCTCCCTGGATGCAGGTAAAATTCAGCGGTGACGTCGCAGAGATCGAGGATGCACGAGTGGAGGCGACGCTGCGCGGCGATGTCTCCCAACGAGGCAATTACGAAATACGAAACCTGTCTGCCGCGGCCGAATGGCGCGACCACCGCCTGACGATCACGCACTGCGAATGGAATGATGCCCTGGGCAGTTTTGCAGGCCGCGCCAATTGGAGTCGACAAGACAATCGCGCCGATTTCCAAATCCGCAGCAGCATTGATCTAAAAGCTTTCCTCGATGCGTTCGGATTCCCAGGTCCGTTCGCAGACGTGGCATTCTACTCCCCCCCTTTGATCGAAATCTCTGGTGGAGCAAACTTCGGAGAGGATCGGCTTCGTCCAGCGATCATAGGTCACGCCACTCTCGGCAAATTTGCTTACAGAACGGTGCCGTTCTCCGATTTTATGGCCGATTTTTCCTGGGATGGTGAACGCGCGTTACTCCGCGATGTGCGCCTCCGGCATCAATCCGGCCAGCTCAGGGCCGATCTTTTCGATGCCCCAAATGATTTTCGTTTAAATATCGAAAGCACAATCGCTCCAAGCGCAGTGTACGCCCTCGCCTCTCCTGATCTGGATGAATTTCTCCGGGACTGGGCGTGGCAGCGTCCGCCTACGATTCATCTTGCGATCCAGGGTTCCGACCATCATCCAGAGAATTGGCGAGGCGATGGAAATGTGGCGTTCGAGCGAACTCGATTTCGCGGTGTCTGGATGAACAGCGGAAATACCAGTCTCCATTTCGCCGACGGCGCCATCACTTGCGACAGTTTCCGGGTAGTGCGCGACGAAGGGATCGGCGCCGGCTCTTTCACCTATGATTTTAAAAAACATGAGGTGCGTGTCTCAAATATCAAAAGCAACCTGCATCCGGCCGAGGCGATTTTTTGGATCGATCCCAAGATTTGGAAGACCGTTGCGCCTTACAAGTTTCGCCGCCCCCCCACCGTTACCGCCAATGGCGTATATCAATTTCGCGGCGGCAAGAACACACATCTCGAGGTCACGGTCGATGGCGGCAACGGAATGGATTATGACTTTCTTGGAAAGACGTTGCCCTTTGATCGCGTCTCCGGGCGATTACTCTTCACCAACGATCGGTTGCAAATTGTCGATCTTCGTGGCGCACTTCTCGCCGGCACGGTGCGCGGAAACGCCGATATCTCGCTGGCCAAAAATGATCCGCACTATCGAGCAAATATTTCCGTAGGCGAAATCGATTTCCCGCGTCTGACCGATTTGTACTACAACTACAAGACGGCGCACGGTCAGCTCAGCGGTTCGTACGATTTCACCGGCCTCGGTAGCGATGCGCGCACCATGCGTGGTCGCGGAAAAGTGGAAGTGACCAACGGCGATGTATTTGCGATCCCTATTTTTGGTCCGCTCTCAGGAATTCTGAACCACATTGTCCCTGGCAGCGGGTACAGCATCGCGCATAAAGCCGGCGCCAACGTTCAGATCAACGAGGGTGTTATTCATACCGACGATTTCGAAACTGTCGGCATGCTCTTCAGTATGCTTGGCCATGGCGATATTCATTTCCTCGACGACAAACTCGATTTTAATTTGCGGCTGAACATGAAGGGACCGGGCGTGCTGCTAACGCCGGTATATAAGCTTTTCGAATACACCGGTGAAGGAAGCTTGAAGAAACCCGACTGGCACCCAAAACGGTTCTAGCCTTTGTCATTCCGAGCGAGGTCGAGGAATCTCTTACTTTTCAGAAATTGACAACGAGAGATGTCTCGACTCCGCTCGACATGACAAAGAAAGTTCTGCTCGGCGCACACATGTCGATCGGCGGTGGCGTACACATGGCGATCGAGCGCGGCTGCTCCATCAATTGCACCGCAATCCAGATATTCGTGAAGAACAACATGCAGTGGTTCTCGCGTCCGCTCACGCGCGAGGAGATTGCGGCTTTTCTTAATCACGTGCAGCGCGGCGAGTTGTTGTCGATCTTCGCGCACGCAAATTATCTCATTAATCTCGCCGCCACGAATCGCCAGTTTCATGCGAATTCATTGTGCGCTCTTTCCAAAGAATTAATTCGGGCTGACCAGCTCGAGCTGCCATTTCTTGTTTTACATCCGGGTGCGCATCTCGGCGCCGGTGAAGAGGCCGGGCTCGATAAAGTTATTGAGTCGATTAACCGGGTACTCGCTCGAATTCCAAAAGTGAAAACCCGGATCGCGCTCGAAACAACGGCCGGTCAGGGTTCATGCCTTGGACATAAATTCGAGCATCTCGCTTACATCATCGGCCGCGCGCGCGAGCCGGAGCGTTTGTGCATTTGTCTCGACACTGCGCACGTCTTCGCGGCGGGTTACGATATCGGCAGCGAATCAGCCGTGCGAAAGATGTTCGCCCAATTTCATCGAACAATCGGTCTCGACCGTCTCGTGGCGATTCATCTCAACGATTCCAAAACCGCGCGCGGCTCGCGCGTGGA
>CATPAV010000156.1 GCA_955652245.1 uncultured Candidatus Udaeobacter sp.
CTTCTTACGAGCAAGCCGCCGTTTTATTCGGGCAACATCGATCGGCAGATTTGCGAGCGAGTTGCTCCTTCGATGACGGAGCGGCGGAAAGAATTGGACATCGAGCCGGCGTTAGTTCCACAGGTTTGGGAAGATGCGGTCGCAGCTTGTCTGGCAAAGGATCCGTCGCGGCGTCCGCAATCGGCCGCAGAGGTTGCGCAACGGCTGCAGCTTGCCCCAGCGCAGACAAGAACAAGGAGGGCCCCCGGCAAGAGCTCAAACAGGAAAGCGCTGCTTGTCGGTGGCATCGCGGCGTTCTCCGTTCTCGCGCTTGCTGGCTTGTACTTCGGAGTGTTGAAGCGGCAGGCCAAACCGGTATCACAGGCGATAGCGATTCCGGAAAAATCGATTGCGGTTCTGCCGTTCGAAAACTTGAGCGCGAACCAGGAGAACGCCTTCTTCGCCGATGGTGTGCAAGATGAAATTCTCACGGATCTGGCAAAGATTGCTGATTTGAAAATCATTAGCCGTACGTCGGTGATGCAGTACAAAACGGGCTCGAAACGTAATCTGCGCGAGATTGCCAAGGCACTTGGCGTGGCCCATGTGGTGGAAGGGAGCGTGCAACGCGCCGGCAACCGCGTGCGCGTGAGCGCCCAGTTGATTGACGCCATGACAGACATGCACCTTTGGGCGGAGCGGTACGACCGCGATCTAGCGGACGTCTTCGCCATTCAGAGTGAGATTGCCAAGACGATCGCCGACCAGCTTCAAGCCAAAATCTCCCCGAGCGAAAAGGCTGCGATCGAAAAAGCACCGACAGCCGATCTTGTTGCATACGACCTTTACCTGCGCGCCCAGGCGCTCTTCGCCGATACCTCAGATCCGATCCATGCTAGGGAGAAGCTCCCTCAAGCGGCCCAACTGCTCGATGAAGCCGTCGTACGCGATCCGCACTTCTTACAAGCTTTGTGTCTGCTGTCCAGAGTACACAGCGTTGCCTACTTTAGGGGCCATGATCACACCCCGGCGCGGCTCGATCTGGCGAATGTTGCCTTGGAAGCCGCTTTGCGCCTCCAACCGGATGCGGGCGAGGTTCACCTTGCCCTGGCCAACTATTATTACCACGGTTTTCGCGATTACGGACGGGCTCGCAGCGAGCTGGCCATTGCGAAACGCACACTTCCTAACAATGCCGACATCTTTCTATACACAGGCTTCATCGATCGTCGCGAAGGCCATTGGGAAGAAGCTACGCGCAACATGGAGCGCGCCCTTGAGCTGGACCCGCGCAACTTCTTCATTCTCCAGCAACTCGCTTTGACCTACCTGCCGCAGCGTCGCTATGCCGACGAAGCCCGAACCTACGATCGAGCACTGATGATCGTGCCGGCCGATCCGAATAGTCGCATACTTCGGGCACTCGTTGCGTTGAATTGGCGGGCGGACATCAAACCTTTTCAAGCCGCGCTAGCCATTTTGGTGGCTGAAAATCCTAACGTCGCGCCCGATGTAGATATCCCTCTCTATGCCCTGTGCGAACGGACTGCGGCCGCCGCGACCCGGACGCTCACAAACTATCCGCGCGAGGGTGTGGTAAATAACGGAGTCAATTATCCGCACTCCTATTGGGAGGGTGTTGTGGCTCGTTGGCAAGGCGACTCAGCCAAAGCGCAAGCTACCTTTACCGCTGCGCGCAGTCAGGTGGCGAAGATCGTTGAGAAGCAGCCCGACTTCGCGGCCGCCCTCAGTCTGTTGGGCATGATCGACGCCGGCCTCGAGCGGAAAGAAGAGGCACTTCGAGAGGGACGGCGCGGCTGTGAATTGCTCCCTGCCTCCAGAGACGCTATCGATGGCGCGGCCCTAGCCATTAATCTGGCGCAAATCTATGCTTGGACTGGTGAGAAAGATCGCGCCATCGAACAGATCGCGGCGCTGGAGCGCGTCCCGAGCACCCTCAGTTATGGCTTTCTCAAGCTCCACCCTTACTGGGACTCGCTGCGTGGCGATCCGCGGTTCGAGAAAATCGTTGCCTCGCTCGCACCGAAGTAGCAGGAAGGCCGACTCCCGCTATATAAAGCACTGACTCGCGAATTCCATCTATCCCGAGGTCCTCCTCGATCAGTGTATCCTTCAGCGCAGCTGTGCAAAACGGCGCCAGGCCAAGCCAGGTCGCGACGAGACAGAACGTTTGGCACAAATGGCCCGCGTCGAGAAGCACCACACGATAGGCGCGAGCAAGATGATACTTCCACATGGTGCGCCGAAACACGGCCGTCATTAAGAACAAAGCCCCTGCGTTTTTTGCAAAATTTTGCCGGGCGCAATACAGCCACGCCTTTTCACGCGTGGCATTCGCGCGAATCGTCTCAAGATGATGGTGCGCCGGATGATAATGATACAGACCCGGGCTCAGACCTTTAACGCGCAAGGCCATTAGATACACTTCGCCGGGATGCCGCGCGCCGCCCGATGGGCTGGTTTTCTGGAGTAACTTCCCAAATCTAGGTGAATACAGATAGCCATTGACTCCCCAAACCAAAGAGAGCAGTTGGGATACGGCTTCAAGCGTCACCTCTTGCTTCGAGAATCGTCGATGGGTCTTCCTCGTCATTAGGACTCGGATGAACTCGGAATCAGGAACAGCGCGTCTCGGCAGCAACATTTTCTTCGCCCCCTTCACAGTCTTGAAAATTTTTGGCTGTGGCGTCTTCGGCATGACAGACTTCAACCGATCCAAGCTCCAATTGCTTCGGTCGACGTAGACCGCGTCCTTTGTAGAGAAATGAAAGCTCCCTTCGGGCAACCAAGCGGACCACTCCTTTGCTATCCGGCTGTCCTGCGTCACTTCCGGTGAGTCTTTCGGAAGCAGCAGCCCACGCTCCACCAATTGAGAGACAGCAAAACGTACACTTCTCTGGGTGTAATTGTCGAAGCGAGTGATGGCCTCTTGGGCAGTTCGCCACTCGCTGAAGAAATCGAGAACTTCGCAAGTAATCGGTCTGCCGGAAACGGTCAGTCGCCTTGCGAAGTTATTAAAAAAAAGCCGACCATCCCGCCAATAGACGAACAAGCACCTAGCCCGTCTCAAGGGGATCGTCCACTCCCGCATCTCTTTTAGTTGACGCAGTATGCTTGCAGGACAGCATCAAAATCGGGTTACAGGTGATGGGGATCCATCATGATGTGCCGAAGATGTTTTTTAACCTCTTCTAGTTGCAGTTCAAGTTTTCTATCGGT
The DNA here is from genome assembly GCA_955652245.1 of uncultured Candidatus Udaeobacter sp. Classification (GTDB taxonomy): domain Bacteria; phylum Verrucomicrobiota; class Verrucomicrobiia; order Chthoniobacterales; family UBA10450; genus Udaeobacter. The sequence goes on from CATPAV010000156.1 coordinate 3,220, forward strand.
CTTAACAAGTTTTTCGATGTCATCGAGTGCATCTTGAGCGTGCTTGTCAATTGTCTCCTTCTTAGGGCATTTATTGTTAGGCATTGTTGTTAACCTCCTCGTCGAGCAACGAAGCCCCGTTGGGAATCCCACGCTTCAAAGTCGTTATTTAAAGATACAGTGGAATTGCCGAATGTCAACAGCCGCTACGTATCCCGCTGAAAGGCGCACTAATCGTCGATTTGCACGAATCGCGCAGAATTACGCAGTTCGGAGTGATCGGCGTTTCAGAGAAACGCCCCGCAATTGTAGGGCGGCTGTGTCAGCCGCCATTCCCGAGCATCACACGTGATCGCCGGAATGTTTATGTCGATCTTTGAAGGTCAGCTCGGCAACGCCTGATTTGTCGAGTTCGCCGAGTCCTTCTTTCACCATTCGGTCATATTGTTCCTTCGTCGCGCGGGCGAGCGGTAAATCAAGGCCGGCGCCGCGTGCAAGCTCCAGTGCGATACCGCTGTCTTTGGCCGCATGAACAGCGGAGAAAAAGCACGCGTGCTCGCGATTTCGCATGTCTTCGCCGTCGGTTTCGAGCACGCGCGAGGCCGCTCCGGTTTGCGAAAAGACTTCGCGCAACATTTTCAGATCCAGACCAAGCGCCGCGCCAAGCCCGAGTCCTTCCGCCAGGCCCGCGGTATTGATGTTCATAACCATGTTGACGAGCGCTTTTACTTTCGCCGCCTGACCTGATTTTCCAATGAATCGGATGGAAGAACCAAGCGCTTGCAGCAGCGGCTCCGCTTTTCGGAATGCTTCGTCGCTTCCCCCGCACATAAGATAAAGCGAACCTTCCCGGGCTTGTGTGATACTCGAGGCCATGCACGCTTCGAGCGTTTGCGCGCCGGCTGTACGCGCCAATTCTTCAACATCGATATGAATCTGCGGCGATAGAGTCGCGCAGTTGATGAAAAGTTTGCCGCGCGCGTTGACCAGTAAATTGTCCCCAGATTCGCCGAAGATTTTCCGCATCGCCTTGTCATCCGTCACTACCGTGATGATCACATCCGATTCTGCTGTGACTTCCGATAAATCCTGACAGGCAGCGCAGGCCAGTTCTTGCGCAAGCGATGCAGCGACCGCCCGATTCGCGTCGTAGACCGCCGTGACATGAAAACCACGATCCTTTAATCGCCGCGCCATGTTTGCGCCCATGCGACCGACTCCGACAAATCCGACATTCATGTCGATCCTAGACCTGCCCGGCAAAGAAAGGATTGTGAATCTTTTCTTCGCCCACCGTAGTCATCGGCCCATGACCCGGACAAATGATCGTTTCATCGGGCAGCGTTAAGATTTTCTCGAGATTATTTCGCAACGCATCATCGTAGGAAACATTTCCACCACCCATGGAGCCGGCGAAAAGCGAATCTCCCACAATGGCGATGGGGCGCCCAAGACCGGTCACAACATATGTCATTCCGCCGCGTGAGTGGCCCCAGGTAAGCCGCGTGTCGATCTCCAGTTTGCCCAGCCGAAAACGCTTTCCCTCCTCGATTGGTTCCGCGCCGGGAACCGATTCGCGCCCCGGAGCGAAAACTTGCCCGCCAGTTTCTTCGCGCAGACGTGGCAGATCCGCGACATGATCGGAGTGTGCGTGCGTAAGTAAAATTAGTTTCACACTCAGCTTCTCCTGGTTCGCAAAGCGCACTATCTCAGTACAATCGGCGCCGGTATCAAAAACTGCTGCCGCACGACTCGCCGGATCCCAGACCAGATAGGCATTGACTGCCATCCCGTGATAACGCGTGTTGAATTGGGCGACGCCCCGCTCGTCAATTTTTTTTGGATGCCATTCATTCTTGGCGAGTTCACAAAGCGCTCGCGCCGCAAGGCCCAGGACCGGCGCCACGCGTAGAAGCGCCAGCTCATCGAAATCGCCCTCCCGCAGCTTCCGGATTTTTTGTGAGCTAACA
>CATPAV010000157.1 GCA_955652245.1 uncultured Candidatus Udaeobacter sp.
CCATGGGCATGCGCGCGAAATGATCCGGATTCAAAACGAGCTCGCCGCACGAGTTGGCAAGCCGAAGCGCGAGATGCCGTTGCTCCACGTGAATCAGGACTTGCTCGAAATTGCTTATCGAGTCGCCGGCGATCGGATTGAAGGCGCGCTCTACACGGAGGGCAAAGTTGCGCGGGCAAAAGCAATCGATGCGCTCCGCGAAGAAGTGAAGATGTCGATCTTGGAAAAACATCCTGAAGCCGACAAGTTCTCGATCTCGCAAGCGTTCGATTATGTGCAGAAGAAAGCGTTCCGCATCAGCGTTCTGGACAAGCAGAAACGCGTGGATGGCCGCAGCTATCAAGAGCTACGCCCGATCTCGTGCGAGATCGGCGTTCTGCCGCGCGCGCATGGCTCGGCGATCTTTCAGCGCGGCGAAACCCAGGCGCTGGCCCTTGCTACACTCGCGCCGATCGAAGAAGCGCAGATGATCGATGCTTATGGCGGCGGCGAACGATCGAAGCGGTTCATTTTGCATTACAATTTTCCGCCGTTCAGCGTCGGCGAAACGGGGCGGACCGGCGGGGCGAGCCGACGTGAGATTGGACACGGCGCGCTGGCGGAGCGCTCGCTCGAACCAGTCGTGCCGAGCGAAAACGATTTTCGTTACGCCATTCGTATCTCCAGCGAAATCATGGAATCAAACGGATCGACATCTATGGCGAGCGTTTGCGGCGGGATGCTCGCGCTGATGGACGCCGGTGTACCCGTCAAAACGCCGGTCGCAGGAATTTCTGTCGGCCTCGTCACTGAACACGGCGAAGATCGACAATTAAAACGTTATGAGTTGCTCACCGACATCATCGGTTCCGAAGATCATTTCGGCGACATGGATTTCAAGCTGTGCGGCACGGATGCCGGCGTCACCGGTTACCAGCTCGATCTGAAACTTCCCGGCATCAGCCATAAGATCATGGCTGAAGCCATTTTTCGCGCGAAAGAAGCGCGCACGAAAATTCTCGAGATCATGCGCGCCAGTATCGACAAGCCGCGGCCAGAGTTGTCGAAGTACGCGCCGCGGATCGAGACAATCAAGATCAACCCGGAGAAAATCGGCGCGCTTATCGGCCCGGGTGGCAAGACGATCAAGGGCATCGTCGCGGAGACTGGCGCCGAAATTAACATCGAGGATGACGGCTCGGTGCATATCTATGCGACGAGCGGCGAATCGATGGCGCGCGCGAAAGAAATTATCGGCGGCATGACCCGCGAGATCGAGATCGGCCAGACCTATCAGGGGCGCGTCGTCTCGGTGAAAGAATTTGGCGCATTCGTCGAGGTTTTCCCTGGCCGGGACGGCCTCGTCCACATTTCCGAGCTGGCAGATTTCAGGGTAAAACGAACGGAAGATGTTGCGAAAGTTGGTGACATGATCTGGGTGAAATGCATCGGTATTGACGACAAGGGTCGCGTAAAACTTTCGCGCAAAGCGGCGCTGAAAGAGCGCGCCGAAGCCGAGACCGGCCAGCCGATTCCGGCCGAGACACACTGACGTTGTAGCCACAAGCTGGAATATTTTTTAAACAGCAAGATCATCGGCGGACGGATTCGGAATCCGGTCTGGCTGACGCTGCTCGCCCTCGTCATGGGCGAAAAACTGATGGGCATCCCCGGCCTAATCCTTGCGCCGGTGGTATTGAATTATGTGCGAGTTGACATGTTAAAGGTCGAAGTCGGGCCTGCGCAGGAGCCAACGTCTGTAGCCGCGGGCGCTGACCGCGGCTAATGGATCTGATTACCTCATGAAAGCCGCCTTTCATTTTATCATTCCGAGCGGAGTCGCATGCCACCGCGTAGCCATGGCGAAGGCGGGAGGAATCTCACATTTCAAAATGCCTGTGATCGCGTCATGAAAGCCGGTTTTCTGGAGAAGCTAATCGAGCGGCTCGGGCGCATCGGCCCCGAGGAGGTGCAGAATTATTTTCTGCGCCTGGCGCAGGAAAAAGGTTTTCTCGAAACGGTTTTCAATGCGATCCAGGAAGGAATCATCGTGACGGATGCGAAGGGGCGCATCACATATCTCAATGGTGCGGCGTGCGAATTGTTTGGTCTCGAGACCAGTGACGCCATTGGCAAACGGCTCGACGAACGCGTGCGCGGTCTCGATTGGCAATCATTGACGCAAAGCGCGGGACCAATCAGCCGGGATATGGAAATTTTTTATCCCGCGAATCGGTTCATCAATTTTTACATCGTGCCACTGATAATCGAATCGCGCGATTCTGTAACCGGGGACGGTGTTCCCGGCTCGCGATCCGCGGCTACGGAGGAACAGGTTGGCCATGCCATGATTTTGCGCGACATCACCGAGAGCCGACGCTCAGCACAAGAAACGATGGAATCCGAGCGACTGAATGCCCTCACGTTGTTGGCGGCTGGGGTAGCGCACGAGATTGGGAACCCGCTCAATTCGCTTCACATCCATTTGCAACTGATGGAGCGCAAGGTGCGCGAGCTTGATGACAATTCAAAGGCGGAGCTTCAAGACTCGATTGATGTTGCGCGCTCCGAAATCGGGCGGCTTGACTCCATCGTCACACAATTCCTGCGCGCAATCCGGCCCTCCCGGCCGCAACTGCATCCGGAAAGCATCAACGTAATTGTCGAGGAGGCAGTGCGTTTCTTTGCGCCGGAAATCCGAGATCGCGACGTCGTAGTCGAACAGGAACTGCGCTCGGACCTGCCTCTGCTTCAAATCGATCGCGATCAGATGAAGCAAGCCTTCTACAACGTGATCAAGAATAGCCTCGAGGCGATGAAGCGCCGCGGCATTCTGCGCATTCACACCGACATGGACGACAAGCACGTTCTCATCAGTTTCATCGACAGTGGTGGCGGCATGTCTTCCGAGGATTTAAGCCGCGTGTACGAGCCTTATTTCACGACGAAACCATCCGGCACCGGCCTTGGCTTGTTGATCGTGCGCCGCATTGTGCGCGAGCACGGCGGCGAGCTTTCCATCGAAAGCAGTCAGGGCAAAGGCCTGACCCTGACCATTCGCCTGCCTTACATCGACAAGCGGGTCCGTATGTTGGAGGCTGGGAACACCAAATCCGAGACGGAATCGTAGCTCCGATGTTTCAGCACTGGCCTGTGGGCCAACAGGAAGAGGTAGATCGTCAGCTCGCCGCGATGCTGTCGGCTGTCTTATTGAATCGGTTTCAAGCGATTGCTTGCCAGGTTTCGGGCCCAGCGTAGCCGTCGACGCCAATGCCAAGTTCCTTCCGGATCGCGCGAATGACTTCCGGAATGTTCACGACAATTTATTCTTCCGACTTCTTGTGAATCTCAAACATAGTGGCAACAACTGTCACTTGAAATATTCTCAGCAGACCAAATCTCGCCTGACAAGCCTGAATCTCGGCGTCGCACTTGTGTTCAGACGATGGTTCGTTAGTTCAGGTCCGCGTTGTTCCGCGGGTCTGTTGGATCGCTATTTAGGTGAATCCGTGCGATACTACCCGATGTCTAAACCTGGCATCTCTTTCACGCGTCGCGCGCCCGACAATATTACCGAGGAGCTGGTGGCCGTGCTTTCCTCCAAAGCCTCGTTCGAATTCAAGCCCTTGTTCGACATCATCCTGCTTAATCTTCGGGAACGAAACGCTGCCAGCGGCGGCGAAGAGATGCTGCGCTTGCGTTCTTATGAAAAGCTTCAGGGCCTGGTCAATCGGGGCGCGGTCACGAGGACGGTCAAGGGGATCACGAAAAAATATAAAGGCGTCGCGTCGCGCATGGTCACGTTACGGGCGGAGATGAAAGTGTTACGCGCGGACTGGGCTCAGAAGCTTCGGGCCAAGGCCAGTGCGCGGAGCTGACGTCTGACATCTGGCTTCTGATGTCTGACTTCTGACCGCTAGGCCATTGACGGTGATTGTGGCGTCAGGAAGCGAAAACGATGGAGATTAACTACGCGCGCAAGAAATAAGGGTGGTTGTCGATGCGCTGCGGACAGCGCATGCTACAACAGTCGAGTCGAGGGCTCTTTATTGAGAAGGCGCATGGCCGCTCTGCCTAACCATCCGCCTTGTCGGATCTCAACTACTGCAAAGTCGTTTTCATTTTGTTTTTAGGCAAGACGACGAGCCGCAGCGGTGACTGATCTCTGTTTTCTGACTCCTGACCTCCGATTTGGGCTCCCTGGCAATTACCGCGCACCGTTCTGGCGAGCTTTTTCGTCGATCGCCAGGTAATCATCGCGGGGCGGGCTAAACGTATCGAGCACGCGTGTCGGCAATATCGTTTCCACACCATGCGGAACATTGCTGGCGAGATAGAAGGAATCGCCGGTGGCAAGCTCGTGCGGCACGCCATCAACGATGAGTCGCATCTGACCTTCGAGGATGTGAACGATCTGCTCCTGCGCGTGTCGGTGCTCGGGCATGCAACTCCCGGCCGCCAGCGTAGCGATCATCTGATACATCGTCTTGCCGTTCGCGACCGTACGACGTGTGATGCCAGGACAAATCTCAATGGACGGATTTTCTCGTTTCATTTTTCGCGTTTGCTGGTTCTCCATTTCATCCTTCATGACTCATGATCTTAACTCGTAATTCTTCCTTATCCACACATCCTACG
>CATPAV010000158.1 GCA_955652245.1 uncultured Candidatus Udaeobacter sp.
CCAATGTTGACCGCCGCTTGCAAAGCCAGAAGCGAAACAACGCCGCAGCCAAGCAGCAAACCGAATCGGTCTTTGGCGTGCAGCGCGATCATGATGCCGCAAACAATGATGACCACGAACAAAAAGACCACGAGCAAACTAAACCGCAGACCGAGCTCTTCGCCGATAATCGGAAAAATGAAATCTGTATGCGCGTAAGGCAGATAAAGCATCTTCTGACGACCATTGCCCAGGCCAAGCCCTTCCATTCCTCCGCTGCCCCAGGCGATTAGGGCCTGCATCTGCTGCAAACCGGCATCTTCTTTGAAATTTTGCGGATGAAGGAAGGCGGAGAGCCGGCCCATTCTTTCCGATATTTGCGTTGCAATAACTACAATAGCGCTCAGGCCGACGAACGATATGATACCAAGCCACAGAGGATTGGCTCCGGCGACGAACATGACGACAAAGGCGGTTGTTCCGAGCAAAGCCGTGGTTCCAAGATCGACTTCACCGAGAATAAGCCCAGCCAGTAAACTGATGATTGCGAGCGGAATGAGGAACCCGTAGGTCACGTTATTGCCTGCTTTTTCGTACCGCGAAAACCAGGCGGCGAGGAAAAAGATTGCGGTGAGCTTTGCTAACTCAGAAGGCTGAAAAGTAAGTTGACCCAGTCCCACCCAGCGGCGCGAACCGTTGATTCGCATCCCAAGGTGCGGAATGTAGCAAAGTATCAGAGTGACCAGGGCGAGCGCAAACCAAAGCCACCATGTCCGTTGCCAGAAGTGGTAATCGATCAACGCAACGAAGGTGCAGACCACAAGCCCAATCCCGAACCAAATCGCCTGCCTCTTGATGAAAAAATAAACGTCCCCATGGCTATCACGGGCAAATGCACTCGTGCTGAAAAGCATGACGATGCCGATGACGAGTAATCCCAGCACGGCCAGAAAGAGAATATAGGCGCTCTTCCGGTGCATGAGTTAGGTCGACGCCTCAGCAGCAGGTTGCTTCGAATTAGGTGAGACACCCAGATTCATTCGTCCACCTTCTTTGCTTTCGCTGGTTTCGGAATAAGTAGTTTTTGTCCGATCTTCAATTTGCGTGGATCCTCGATCTGATTGAGCGCAAGCAGATCGTCGTAAGAAACCTTTAGCTTTTTTGCGATTGTCACCGGGTTATCACCCTTTACCACTGTGTAAGTTTTTCCCGAGTGTGCGGGCGCCTTGGCGTGTTCGGTTGGTTTCGCCTTGGCGGCTTTATGCTCGTCTTTCGCGAGCGATTTCAACGGCGAATGTAACACTTTCGCCTCCTCGCGCGGTCCGTTTTCCTTTTGCTCGAACGCAAATCGCCGATTCGAAGCATCCGACTTGGTTGTGGGGGGAATGCTTGCGATTGGATTGTTTTCCGGATTTACCGCAGCTACCGGCACAAACGAACTCTGTCGCGTCTTAATCGCGTTAAATGCGATGATTCCTGAAACAGCAACCACGTGAAGAAGCAAAACGATCAGCAATGCTCGAGACAGTTTCATGTTTGGCTCTGATATCTCTTCGTAGTCCATTTCGGCAGATGCGCCGACGGAGCGCCGCGCGGTTGCGGCCCGAAGCTTTTTGCGTCTAAGGAGCTTTGGTATTTTCATAGTTCCGGTTGGGGCAGAGCCTGCACAAGAGCGCGAAATTGATCGCCGCGATCGGCGTAGCTTTTGAACATGTCGAAGGACGATGTACCGGGGGAAAAAAGGACAACTTCGCCGGGCTCGGCCACTGCGTGGGCGCGTTCGACGGCATCGGCTAGGGAGTTGGCGATGTCGGAGCTGGCCACGCCGCTCCAGGACCGCCTGATGCTCTCGGCCATTTCGCCGATCAAGATTGTCGATTTAACCTTTTCTTCTATCAGAGGTCGAAGCGGATCAAAGGTGAAGCCTTTGTCCTTACCGCCGGCGATGAGAACGACTGGTTTGGTTTGCGCGCGCAGCGCCTTCTCCACCGCGTCGAGATTTGTCGCTTTCGAATCGTTTACATACGCTACACCGCCGACTTCGCGGACGAATTCGCAACGATGCGGACGAGGCTCATAAGTGCAAAGCGGCGGCATCATTTCCTGGAATGACAATCCGCGCGCCATCCCGGCCGCGAGCGTCGCCATTAAGTTCTCGATGTTATGCAAGCCGCGCAGTTTTGTATCGGACAAACGGAGGACAGCTTCGTTTTGATAAATGATCGCCCCTTCAGAAAGGCGAAAATCCGCCTGATCGACGTAAGCGCTGAACGTCATCGTACGTGCACGAATCCCAGGCAATCTCTCCACTGCATTGACAATGGCGACATCGTCGGCCGTTTGATTTTCAAAAATGCGCAGCTTGGCCGCGCGATAATCGGCCACCGAGCGATAACGATCGAGATGGTCAGGAGCAAAGTTGAGCCAGAGACTAATTGATGGGCGGAAGCTTTGGATGGTTTCGAGTTGAAACGAGCTGACTTCAACCGTGAGCACGTCGAATTGTTTCTTCTCGCGCGCCACTTCGGAAAGCGGTTTGCCGATATTGCCGCAGGCGATTGTCTGCTGGCCGCAAGCATTCAACATCTGAGCGACTAATTCAGTCGTCGTCGTTTTGCCGTTCGTGCCGGTAACGGCGATGACTGGAACTTCGCAGGAGCGCCAGCCGAGTTCGAGTTCGCCGATCATGTCGAGCTTGCGGGAGGAAAAATTGCGCGCGAGGCGAGAAGCTGGATCGATCCCCGGACTTAAGACAGCCATTTGGTAAGTGGACAGGTCTTTGCCCGCCACCGTCCCGCAGATCACGCGGACGTCTTGTGACCGCAGATTATCGATGGTGGACTTGAGGAGATTCTTTTCCTCAGCGCTATCGAGAACCGTCACGTGTGCGCCCTCCGATCTGAGCAAGAGCGCGGCGGCGGACCCGCTCAAGCCTGCACCGAGAACGGCGATGTTCTGATTTTTGTAGCGCATTGTTACCTCAATTTCAATGTCGCCAGACCGAGCAACGCGAAGATGATCGAAAGAATCCAAAACCGAACGATGACCGTATTTTCTTTCCAGCCAGTCAGTTCGAAATGATGATGAAGTGGCGACATGACGAAAATCCGTCTGCCCGTCAGTTTGAAACTTATCACCTGCAAAATCACAGAGACCGCTTCGATCACGAAAACGCCGCCTACCACGATCAAGAGCAGTTCCTGTTTACAACAGATCGCGACGACGCCGATCATCCCGCCGATGGCGAGCGATCCGGTGTCTCCCATGAAAACTTTGGCCGGGTGACAGTTGAACCAGAGAAACCCGAGACCCGCGCCGACCAATGCGGAACAAACAACCGTCAGCTCTCCCGCAAACGGATAAAACGGGACTTGCAAGTATTCCGCGATCCGGAAATTTCCAGCCGCATAAGAAAGTAGCGCGTAGCCAAACGCCACCGTGATTGTGCAACCGATGGCAAGCCCATCGAGCCCGTCCGTCAGGTTGACCGCATTCGATGAGCCGACAATGACAAGCGCAAAAAAGACGAAAGTAAACCAACTCATATTGGCGATGACAGGCGCTTTGACAAACGGCACGTAAAGCGACCGCGCCTGCACCTCGAGCAATGGGCTACTGAGGAAAACCGCGGTGACAATTCCCGCGAGTGCGATTTGGAAAATAAGCTTGAAGCGCCCGCTGATACCCTCCGATTTTTTCTTCGTGACCTTGAGGTAATCATCAACGAATCCGAGCGCGCCGAGATAAATCATGCTGAACAAGGCGAGCCAAACGAAACGGTTGTCAGGACGGGCCCAGATGAAGCTGGATACAAAGACCGCTCCGATAATGAGTACGCCGCCCATCGTTGGCGTTCCTTGCTTCCCACCATGGAGCTCGGCAAGACGATGAACTTCTGCCGCGGCGCGAATCGGTTGTCCCAGCTTCAGTGCGGTCAGTTTTCGGATGATGAAATTCCCAAAGACGAGCGTGACCAGAAAAGCCGTGACCGCCGCGGCGATGGCTCGGAACGTGACATAAAAGAAAACGTTGAATCCGATGAACTGATCGCTCAGCCGATGGATGTAGTACATCATGGTGAAGTGACGAATGACGAATGACGAATTTCGAACGCTTCGATCACCTGCTCGGTGCGCGCGGAGCGACTGCCTTTGACTAAAACCAAATCGCCAGACACCGCGATTTCGCCCAGCAATTCCGCGGCTTCGCTTGTCGATCTTGCAATGGAAGTATTTTGCAGGCCTGCATTGCGCGCTGCTTCCGCGATGGCTGCAGCCATGTCACCAATTGCAATAAGTTGATCGACGCCGAGCTCTGCCGCTGTCTCGCCAACTTCACGATGACCGCGCGCAGATTCTTCGCCCAGTTCACGCATTTCTCCGAGCACAGCGATACGTTTCCCATCCGCATCCAATTCCACCAGCGTGTGCAATGCGGCTTTCATGGACTCAGGATTTGCGTTGTAGCTGTCGTCGATAAACTGCACGCCGCGAATTCTCTTGATCTGCAAACGCGCCTTCGTGAGCGGAGCTGCGGCCAAGCCGGCGGCACAGTCCTCGAGGGAAAGACCAAATATGCGACCGGCCGCTACGGCCAGCAACGCGTTTTGCACCATATGCAAGCCAGGAACCGGCAATTGGGCGCGACAGCGATGGGCGCCTTCAAGGATCGTGAAATCGGTTCCGGTCGCGCTCTGCGTAATTTCGCTGGCGCGAACTGTTCCTTCAGTCGTGCCGGCAAAAACAACTTTGGCTCGGGTCCCGACTGCGATGTTTTTACTAAACGGATCGTCCGCATTTAGAATGACGGTACCATCAGGGGCGACCGCTTGGGCAAGTGCGCCTTTCTCGGCCGCAATCGCTTCGCGCGATCCCATGAATTCAATGTGCGCGACACCAATGTTCGTGATGATGGCGGCATCCGGCGCAGCCAGCTTCGCCAACATCGCAACTTCGCCGGGATGATTCATTCCGATCTCCCAGACAGCGACTTCATCCTGTGACGTCGCCTCGAACATTGTCCGTGGAAGCCCGACATGATTATTGAAATTGCCCTGCGTTTTTGTAACGCGGAAACCGTGGGCAAGAACCGCGGCAGCAAAGTCTTTCGTGCTCGTCTTTCCGTTGCTTCCGGTGATGGCAAGAACTTTCAGCGAGAGCGATTTTCGGTAGTTGGCGGCGAGGTTTTGGTACGCCCGCAAAGTATCTTCCACCCGGATGACCGCGAAGTTCGCTGGAATTTCCCCCTTCCAATCAAGATCCACAATCGCGCCAGCCGCGCCGGTTTTTGCAACGAATTCAACGAAGTTGTGTCCATTGAAATTCTCTCCGCGCAAAGCGACAAACAATTCGCCCCGCTTAATCGTGCGTGAATCTGTGCTGATCTTCTCGATCGGAGCGTTTCCGTCTCCCGAAGAGACCGCTGCTTTGGCGAGCTCTGCGATTTGAAAGATCGACAATCGATTCATTAAAATTCCACCGGATGGTCTTCGATTGCGCGGCGCGCTACTTGAATATCATCGAACGGGACGGTGTGGTCCGCGAACTCCTGATAATTTTCATGGCCTTTGCCCGCGATCAACACAATGTCGCGCGGTTGCGCTAGCGCGATGGCGCGATTAATCGCTTCCGTTCGGTCGACAATTTTTTCGAAATGAGTCGAGCGAAAACCTTTTTCGATCGCGGCTATGATCGCGGACGGATCTTCTTTGCGCGGATTATCGGAAGTGATGAGCGCATAATCGGCATGTCTATCCACCATTTCGCCCATCAGCGGACGCTTTTGCCGATCGCGATCGCCGCCGCAGCCAAAAACGACGATCAAGCGTTGTGGCTGGAGTTCGCGCAAGGTTTTAAGCACATTGGCAAGCGCGTCCGGCGTATGCGCGTAATCGACGAAAACCTGAAACTGGCGCTTTGCCGGAACCATTTCCAACCGGCCCGGTACTTGGGGCGATTTGCCAAGACTGAGAACGGCTGCGCGCAGATCAACCCCCAAACCGTTCGCCGCCGCAAGCGCTGCCACTGAGTTCGCCACATTGAACCGGCCGATCAATGGGACACGCACCAGATAACTTTTGCCGCGGGCATCGAGTTGATAGGAAGTGCCGCTAAACGCGACGCGATAATTTGAGGCGCGAAAATCCGCGCGGGCCCCCATTCCATAGGTAACAATCGCAACGCTCTTGTCGATCTTGTCGAGCAATTGCTGGCCATAGCGGTCGTCGATATTTACGACAGCGACGGGTTTCTTTTTGTTTCCCTGTTGCCCAAGCTGAGTGAAGAGCTTCGCTTTGGATTCGAAATAGCTCTCCATTGTGCCGTGAAAGTCGAGATGGTCTTGCGTGAGATTGGTAAAGACAGCAACGTTCCATTCGAGGCCGCGCGTGCGGTCCTGAGCGAGCGCGTGCGATGAAACTTCCATTGCCGCCGCCCGACAGCCAGCGTTAACGATTTGCGCGAGTAATTCCTGTAAATCAAGCGATTCCGGCGTGGTGCGAATGGCTGGCAAAACGCGTTCACCGATTTCATAACGCACGGTACCAATCAATCCGCAGCGCAAACCGGCTTTTTCGCAGATGTGTTTGATGAGAAAGCTGGTGGTCGTTTTTCCGTTCGTGCCTGTGACCGCCGCCAGTTTCAAGCGCTGCGCCGGGCCCCCATAAAAGATTGCGGAAAGATCGGCGAGCGCCGTGCGAGTATTTTCCACAACAACGCAGGTCGCGCGCAGATGTTTTTCTTCGCGCTCGGCCAGAATCACCGAAGCGCCTTTCTCGACGGCCTGGCCCATGAAGTCGTGGCCGTCCACTTTTTCGCCCCGCATTGCCACGAAAAGGCCATTCTTTTGCACTCGCCGCGAGTCATACGCGATGCTTTCCACTGGGCGATCAAGTGTCCCGACGATCTGGCGAACTGGAATCGCGGCGAGGAGGGTTTTGAGCTGCATGAGGGTTCAACATGCCGGGCTTAAGGCGTTCAGTGACGTGAAGCATGGGTTAAGGCAACTCGCTCCACGGGTATGGCTTTGCGAATTTCCTCATGCGGCTCAAGATCGAGATAACGGGCAGCCCGCTCGGCGATGCGCGAAAAGATCGGTCCCGCTACGAGCCCGCCGTAATTCAGTTCTGGTTTGCTCGTTTGGGCGTCATCCAGCACGACAATGCCGACAAACTCCGGATGCTCGGCTGGCAAATAACCGCTAAAAGAAACGATGTATTTTCCTTTTTCGTATCCACCCTGTGGATCGACTTTTTGGGCAGTTCCGGTCTTACCGGCAATGGTAAAGCCGGGAACGGCGGCGGCGGCGGCAGTACCGCGATCGCTTACCACGCCGCGGAGGGCGTCGCCGATTTGCCGGGCTGTTTCAGGAGAAATTACCTGGCGCAAAACCACTGGAGACAGCGAGCTGATCGTTTTGCCGTCAGAAGTCGTAATCGATTTTACGATGCGTGGAGTGATTAATTTGCCGCCGTTCGCAATCGTCGCCATTGCCGCGGTCATTTGCAATGGGGTGACGCCAATTTCGTGCCCCATCGGAATACGTGTGATCGAGATTTTGCTCCATGATCTCGGAGGCCGAATGACGCCGTTAATTTCACCGGGAAGCTCAATTCCGGTGCGCTCGCCAAATCCAAAGCGGCGGATGTATTCGTAAAACTTTTGCTCGCCAACGCTGAGGGCAAGCTTGGCTGCGCCAATATTGCTCGATTTAATCAGAATATCGCGGACGCTGAGATTCGAAAACGCCCGATGATCGTGCAGAGCGGCGCCACCGAAATTCCAGAGGCCATTTTCACAAAAGATCGTCGAATCCGGCCGAAGCTTGCGTTCATTTAGCGCGGCGGCCGCGGCCACGATTTTAAAGGTGGAACCCGGTTCCATCATGTCGATGATGGCGCGGTTTTTCATCTCCTCGGGTTTCGCCTCGGAGCGGAGGTTTAAGTCGAAATTCGGCCGATTGGCCATCGCCAGGATTTCGCCCGTTTGCGGCCGCATCAAGATAATGGTGGCTTTTTGGGGGCGGTACTCATCCATCGCAGCGTCGATTTCGTTCTCGACGATGTTCTGTAAGTTTAGATCGACGGTGAGATGGATTTGGTAGCCATCGCGCGGCGCGCGTTCCTGACCTCGATACGGAACGATCTCCTGGCCGACGCGATTGCGCTCGGCGTAGCGATATCCGTCCTGCCCATGAAGATATTCCTCCATCGAAGCTTCCACGCCCTGAATGCCATGATGTTCGAAATCTGTGAATCCGATGACGTGACAAAGCATGGAGCCATTCGGATAAATACGCGTGGCATCATGCTCGAAATAAATCCCGCGCAAATCTCTGACGCGAAGTTTTGCGCGCAGCGCGCTGGCCAGCGATTCCGGCACTTCGCGCTTGATCACGATGTATCGGCGCTCGCTGTTTAATTTTCCTGAGAGCTGCTTAGCGGGAATGCTCAGTTCATTGCCGACAAGATCGACAACAGCTTCACGATTGTTAAGATGTGTGGCATCAGCCACTACCGTTTCGACAGGCACATTGTGCGCGAGAACTTCGTTGTTGGCGTCAAGGATCCTGCCGCGTTCTGCGTAGATGATTTGTTTGTAAACGTGTTTTTCAGCAGCCAGCCCGGCGTACTCGTCGTGCTTAATTACTTGAAGATAAATAAGACGAAATGAGAAGGCGCTGAAAAGCGCGATGAAAAAGCAGCAGACCAGTGCACAACGACTCCGGCTATTCGGGTTCATCTCGAGGCAGGCTGGTTCACGACGGGTTGAATTGCGTCTTCATCGGCTTGGCGCGCAGGAATGGTAAGTCGGACGATGTCGCGCTCGGAAATGGGTGTCATTTTCAAGTACCCTTCTTTCAATCGGCGCTGTAAGGCAGAGCGCGACGTCAAGGCCGCGATTTGCACGCTGGCCACATCATTTTGCGTGCGGAGACTAAGGAGCTCGTTCTCGACCAACTTCTTGCGCTCACCAAGATGGTACAGTTGCAGCGTCAAATAGACGTAGCTCAATCCGGCGAGCGCGAGAAAGGCGGTCACCACAATCCAGCGCGCGAGCGAGGCCGCGTTTACTGTATTCCGATTTTTTCGACGAGAACGGTTCATTTAAATTTTCTCGGCCACGCGCAACTTTGCACTGCGCGAGCGCGGATTGGCCCGTTGCTCATCTTCACCCGGCTCAATCGGTTTCGGAGTAATCACCTTGAGGTCGTACTCGGCGTTGCGTTGTGGCGCCGGCCACTCTGGTCGATCGAGCCATTCCCGGCTGTGATCGCGAAAGGAGTTTTTCACGATCCGATCTTCCAGAGAATGAAAAGTGATGACTGCAATGCGCCCGCCAGTTTCTAGTCGTGCCGTAAAAACACGCAGACCTTCTTGAAGTGCGCCAAGCTCGTCATTCACTTCCATGCGCAGGGCCTGAAAAGCTTGCGTTGCTGGATGACGCCGACCGTGCCGGCCGACGACTTTTTCGATGGCGCGGGCGAGCGGGATGGTTTCGCGGAACGGAGATGTCTTCCGCATTTTAACAATCAAGGTTGCGATACGACGCGCAGCCGGCTCCTCCCCGAGTTCGCGAAACAAGCGGGTCAGTTGTTCTGCGCTGTATTCGTTAACAACAGTGGCAGCAGTGAGCTCATTCCGTGGATCCATCCGCATATCGAGCGGGCCATTACGCGCCAAGCTGAAACCGCGCTCCGCATTTTCGAGTTGCCGGGAGGAAACGCCTAGATCGAGGAGCGCACCACCGATCGTGCCAATCCCAAGCTCGTCGAGAACTTTGTGTACGTGGCGAAAATTCGTCTGCCGCACGGCGACGCGCTGGCCGAACTGTGCCAGTTGCTCGGTCACATGTTGGACCGCATCGGGATCCTGATCCAATGCCAGGACGTCGGCACCACTTCTCAAAAGCGCTTCCGTGTGACCCCCGCCGCCGCAGGTGCCATCAACCACGAGAGAACCCGGTTTGGGGGCGAGCAATTTCACGACCTCCTCCGCGAGCACCGGACGGTGATAAACAAAATCCTCCATTTCCTGCGCCTCCTCTTCGACAATAATCGGACCAGTCGCGAACCAGACAGGCCGCTCAGACAGCAATGTGTTCATAATATTTCCGACCGGATTATTCGTTTACAAACCGATCACGTTCGCCACATGCTGGTAGGTGGCGGTCTCTTCTTCATTCGCCCGTTTCCAGCGTTGCAGATTCCAAATTTCAAAACGCCCCCGCCCACCCACCAAAGCTACCTCCTCTTTCAGTCCGACCTTCTTGCAAAGCTCCTCTGGCAAAACGAGACGGCCTTGTCGATCGGCAGCACCGTGTTGCGCGCGCGAATGGAGTTGACGAAGAAATATGCGACGGTCGTGCGCTGAAACTGTCAGATTGGATTCCACAGCCGTGCTCATGCGTGCAAATTCCTCCGATGACATAACAAGGAGGAATTGGTGATTCGCCTCAGGCAGGATGATAAATTCCTCGGCGTCCTCGCGGCGCCACCGCGAAGGGATCGTAATGCGATTCTTATCGTCGATGAGATGGTGAAATTCGCCGGCGTAGAAGAGTTGACTTTCGGAAAGGGAATCCATGTGTAGTGGAGATTTGATCCATTATACCCCACTTCCCTCCACTTTTAACCACCTTCCCCAATCTCGGTCAATAAAAAAATAATGCTTATTTGCACCGGTTTCGCTCACCCCGTAGGCTCCTCCCCCGGATGAGGCTTTTCTTGCTTCGATCGACAATCGGCTTCGCCCTGCTCCTGTGCGCAGCAAAGAGCGCATTTGGTCAATCCCCAGATACAACTGAGAATAATGCGGTCCGAGTGACCGTATCGATGAAAGCGGATGGCTCACGCACTGTTTATAAATTCGATGATGCGCAGCACAAAGCCGTCGCGACCACTACGGACCAAGATGGCAAAATCCGCGAGAAAATTCATTACGATATGGACGAAGCGGGCCGCTTTTCCAGCGGCACGGTTTTCGGGTCCGACGGCCGCCTCAGATTTAAGAGCCAATACAAATACGATGGCGGCGGCCGTCTACAGCAAGAAACTCAAAGCGCAGAAGACGGTACGCTCCTGCACAAGATCGTTTACAGCTATGACCCAGCAGGCAAGCAAACTGGTTATTCGATTTTTGATGGAAATGGCAAACTCGTCGGTCGCACAATTGCGGCGAGCCCAACTCCGAAGCGAAAAAGGTAGCGCGGCAGCGTTTTACCCAGGAGTTTTCGCGGCTTAAAAACAAGCCATCCCGGTCCCTGATGACTTGCCACCTTCGGCAAAGAGGTCTAGAAAAGTGGCGTGATTGATTATATCCAAAAAGGCGGTTTGCTGATGTGGCCGATTTTGGCCTGCAGCATCATTTCGATCGCCGTTTTTGCCGAACGCCTCTTTTACTTGCACCGGGCGACAATCCACGTCGGCGAGTTCCTAAAAGGGCTCTCGAACCTTATCCGCCGCCGCAACTTCGCTGAAGCCTTGCATGAATCAGCCGGCACACCGGGCCCGGTCGCGCGCGTGATTCATTCCGCTATCATTCGGCACGACGCCCCACGATCGGAATTGCGCGACATTGTGCAGGAAGCGGGCCAACTCGAGGTGCCGAAGCTGGAGCGATTCCTCGGGGTGCTGGCCACGCTCGCTTTTCTCGCGCCGTTGCTCGGCTTGCTTGGGACAGTTGCCGGAATGATCGACGCCTTCGGCACGATCGCCTCGAGTGGCGGTTATGCGACGGTGACTGAGCTTTCCGGCGGCGTTTACAAAAGTTTATTGACAACCGCAGCAGGCCTAGTCGTCGCTACGCCGACTTTCGTCGCTTACAGCTATCTCTCTTCGCGTGTGAATACCATGATGCATGATATGGAGCGCGCCGGCATTGAGATCGTCCACATGCTTACGGAGAATCGGCCGATCGGCGGCATCATCAGCTTCCAACAACCTGAGGAAACAGCCCGATCCGAGGCGCGTATCGATTCTTGATCGGCAATTCGGCCGATCGACAAACGGCTGCGGCACCCTCATGAAGCTCAGCCGAACGAAGGAATATAACTTCGGGTGGCTCGTCTTTCTTGCGCTAGTGGACGTCGCTTTCCTGCTGGTTATTTTCCTGTTGCTCAGTTCGAATTTTATTTTGCAGCCGGGCATTTCCGTTTCGATGCCGTTCTCGCGTTTTACGCTTGGCCCGCAGATTAATCAGCAAATCATCAGCATCACCGGCGGCGCGGTCCCGGCGATTTATTTCCGGGAGCAAAAAATCACTCTCGATCAGCTCGGGCCGTTGCTGGATGCGGCTAAACGCGAGGGCTACTCAATCATCGTTAAGGCCGACCGTTTAGCTCCATATGAAACAGTTATCGAGGTGACAAACGCTGCCCTTGAACATGGCATCACCTCCGTTGCGCTGGCTACGAGTTCCCCGCGATGAATGCCTCCATCGCTGGGCCTGGCCCCGAACCACTTCTCTTCAGTTGGGAGCCGGCTCGGCGCCGGCAGATAGCGATCAGCACTTTTCTGGCGCTTTCCTTAATTGCGCACGCTTTGTGCTTCTATGTTTTTCAAATCATATATCCGACGACAGTCTCATTGTTGCCACCACCAGCCCGCGTGAGTGTGATTAGCTCCGATTCTGAAGAAGGCCGAACGCTGCTCCGCTGGATCGACGCGGAGGACCCCGCGCTCGCCTTCACAACTCAGCGTCCGCCCGAGGCGAGGCTGCGCGCGTTACCCAAGGTTGAACACATCCCCTCTTATCTGGCGCTGGAGCTGGCATTGAAACAAGTTCCATTACCAGTTGTCGATCTGCATATACCCAGTTCGCAGCCACCGGGCCCCGTGCCGTTCGGCCATCGGCAAATTGCACCTGCCATGGGTCCGACGACAACGTCTGCTTCGTTTTCGAAAGAGCTCGATTCTTTTGGCGCTCCGACTTTGCCGCCTCCGAATTTTGCCGCATCCAGCGATGAAACCCCGGAAACGGCCCGCTTTCGTGTCGCCGTTAACAGGATGGGAGAAATTCGCTATTGCCTTCCTCTCAATTCATCGGGCGACCCAGCCCTGGACAAACAAGTGCGCCGTTATCTTACGCTCTGCCGTTTTTCTCGGGGTTCAGTAAGGGGTGAGAAACTCGATGGGTCTCTTACTTGGGGAATCGCGACAGTTGAATGGGGCAATGACGTGGCGCGACCGCGGCCCTCAGCGACAGACACTGCTGCACCGTGATCCGCGTCAGTCTTGCCGCGCTGGTCACAATTTATTTGCTGCTTTTTCTTGCGGCGGTTTTTCTCTTCTGGATAGTGGGAGAGTGGAATCGCCGGCGGCGAGAACGCCGGGCTTTACAGCATCGGTTGCGCTGCGTGATTTGCGCGTTCGAATTCGAGGATCGAACGGACGCGTTGCTTCCCCGGTGCCCGCGCTGCGGAAGCTTAAACGAGCGATTTAAGATGGAGAGAATTTAAAAATGGGAATGTGGATCGGTCGAAATCGTAAAGCACGCGTGACCTATGGGTTCGATGAAATCGCGCTCGTCCCCGGTCGCGTCACGATTAATCCAAATGAAGTAGACATCACCTGTCGCCTGGCGCGTAAAGAGATGGAGCCGCTCGTATTGAAGATTCCGATTCTGGCGAGCGCGATGGATGGAGTTGTCGACGTTCGTTTCGCCATTGCCATGAGCAAACTTGGCGGCCTCGCCGTTCTAAATCTCGAAGGCGTACAGACACGCTACAAAAATCCACAGGAGGTTTTGGAAAAAATTGTTGACGCGGACAAAGCCGAGATCACAGCGCTACTGCAAAGAATTTACCAGGAACCGGTCCAGGAAGATTTGATCGCTGCGCGGGTGCGCCAGATCAAGGATAGCAGCGCGCTGGCTGCGGTTAGCTCGATTCCGCAACGGGCAGCTGAGTTCGGAAAGATTGCAGAGGAAGCAGGCGCGGATGTGTTCGTCGTGCAAAGCACAGTTTCTACAGTGCGTCACATTTCGTCTGAGTACAAATCACTCGATCTGGAGAAATTTTGTCGCGAGATGCGCATCCCGGTGATCGTCGGAAACACGGTGGGTTATGACGTAACCTTCGAAATCATGCAGTGCGGGCCGGCGGCGGTTTTGGTCGGGGTCGGGCCAGGAGCCGCTTGCACTTCGCGCGGCGTGCTCGGGCTGGGTGTGCCGCAAGTGACCGCAACCGTGGATTGCGCAGCGGCACGCGATGCCTACTTCAAAAAAACGTCGCGCTATGTGCCGATCATTACCGATGGCGGAATGAGCAGAGGTGGGGACGTTTGCAAAGCGCTCGCTTGCGGCGCAGACGCTGTGATGGTGGGCAGCGCGTTTGCCAGGGCGCAAGAAGCGCCCGGCTGCGGCTACCACTGGGGCATGGCTACTCCACATGCCAACCTCCCCCGAGGGACACGCATTAAAGTGGGCGCCACTGGCTCGCTGAAACAGATTCTATTCGGTCCTGCAGAAGTTGACGATGGCAGCCAAAATCTGGTCGGCGCGATCACTACCTGCATGGGCAACGTCGGCGCTCGGAGCATTGCCGAATTCCAGCAAACCGAAATTATCATCGCGCCGTCGATCAGGACCGAAGGAAAACTGTTCCAAACCGTGCAAAGCGTCGGGATGGGCACGAGCTGAAAATAAAGTGAAAGGTGGCGAGCGAACGTTCCGGTCGCTGATCACTCGTCACTCATCGCTCTTTTTATGAACAATCGCAGAGTTGTCATTACTGGCCTGGGCGCCATCACGCCTATCGGCAATGAGGTGGAGACGTTTTGGTCGAACCTTAAAAATGGCGTCAGCGGAATTCGCAGGATCCAGACGTTCGATACGACCGGCTACGATTGCCAGATCGCCGGCGAAGTGCGGGACTTCGACCCAAAGCCATTCTTCAAAAATCCGAAGGACATCCGGCGGACCGATCGTTTTACACAGCTCGCCATGGCTGCGGCGAAAATGGCACTCGACGACAGCGGCATAGATGTCGAAAAACTGAAGCGACGAGATCGCTTCGGCGTGATTGTCAGCAGTGGTATCGGGGGACTGAAAACGCTGCAGGATCAACACAACATCCTGCTCACAAAAGGTCCGTCGAGAAATTCTCCGTTCACGATTCCCATGTTGATCAGCAACATGGCAAGTGGCCTCATCTCGATGGAATACGGGCTGCGCGGCCCAAATATGTGCATCGTTACTGCGTGCGCTACGTCAAATAACGCGATCGGGGAATCATGGCGGATAATCAAATTTGGCGATGCTGATATTTTCCTCGCCGGCGGTTCGGAAGCTTCAGTCGTGGCAATAGGTCTCGCCGGATTTTCGGCTATGAAGGCGCTTAGCACGCGCAACGACGAGCCCGAGCGTGCTTCGCGACCGTTCGACCGCGGCCGCGATGGATTTGTCATCAGCGAAGGCGCAGGAATCGTGGTGGTGGAAGAACTCGAACATGCTAAGGCGCGGGGTGCGAAGATTTACTGCGAACTCACCGGTTACGGACTTTCTGCGGACGCTTATCACATGACCGCACCACCGGCAGA
>CATPAV010000159.1 GCA_955652245.1 uncultured Candidatus Udaeobacter sp.
CGCTGGCGATTACCACAGTGTTTTCAAAGGTCGCGGAATGAATTTTGAAGATGTGCGCGAATATCAGCCGGGCGACGAAATTCGCACGATTGATTGGAACGTAACGGCGCGGCTGGGCACCGCGTATGTAAAAAAATTTACCGAGGAACGCGAGCTTACAGTGAGTCTGGTTGTCGATGTGAGTGCATCAGGAAATTTCGGGAGCACCATACAGTCGAAACGCGAGTTGGCCGCGGAAGTGGCATGTCTGCTCGCGTTCAGCGCCATCCGGAACAACGACAAGGTCGGGCTCATTCTTTTTACCGATCGCGTCGAACTTTTTATTCCGCCGAAGAAAGGCCGCTCGCACACGCTGCGGTTGATCCGGGAGATTTTGTTTTTTAAACCGCAGGGACGCGGCACAGAACCGGCCCTGGCGCTCGATTACTTAAATAACATCGTGACGCGCCGCGCAGTCGTATTTTTCATCTCGGATTTTCAAGCGCCCGATTTCTCGCGGGAACTGGCGGTAAGCGGACGTCGGCACGATTTCATCGCGATCCATATTCGTGATGAACGCGAAAAGGTTTTGCCAAACATTGGCATCATTACTCTGGAAGATGCCGAGACCGGTGAGCAAATCGAGATTAACACGGCCGATCGCGGGACTCGCGGACGTTTCACCGATCTGGCCAGCGAATACGAAACCGATCTGGCGCGCACGCTTCGACGGAACAGTGTCGATGCGATCGCGCTCCAGACTGGAAAGGATTATTTGCCGGCGCTGCGCTCGTTCTTCAAACAACGCGAACGCCGTTTGGCTATTCGCTAAATGACGATGTCGATCTTGTTCATGTCGATCCTGGCGGCAGAAGAATTTCACGATATAGCGCCACCGGTCGATTATTCGCTAATACCACCATGGGTGATTTTTGCCGGGACGTTTCTCGCGCTGACAATAGTTGGATTGGTCATTTGGTTGATTGCGAAACAACGACCGCGACCGCAATCGCCTCAGTTGCCGCGGGACCGCGCACTCGAGGCGCTCGAGCGGATACGGGATCAGATCGATCGGCTTAACCCCTATCAGTTTAGTATCCGCGTGTCGGATATTCTTCGTCGCTACGTGACCGAGCAACATGGTTTGCCCGTGATGCGCCAGACGTCGGTAGAATTTCTAAACGCGCTGACTAGGGCACCGGAGTTTTCGGCTGATGAAAAGTCGTTGCTCGAAGATTTTCTGACTCGATGCGACCTGATCAAGTTCGCGCGTTATGAGGCAACTTCGGCAGACAGCCAGCTGTTGCTCGAGGAAGCAACCCGATTTGTGAAAGGAGGCCAACAACTTGCAACTGTCTGATTGGTTGCCGGCCAACACCGGGCTGACTTTTGCGCGCCCGTGGTTACTTCTCCTGTTTCTCGCGATTCCATTGCTCGCGTATTTGCGCGGGAAGCGCGGGCCAGCTGCCGCTTTAACGTTCTCATCAACATCTGTTTTTCGCGCGATTGGAAAGCAGAGCGCAGCGCGCGCTGGGAAAATCCTTCGATCATTGCTGCTTGCGTCGCTGGCGATTTTTGTCGTCGCCCTCGCGCGTCCGCAGCTTGGCAAGAGTCTCACCCAAGTCGAAGCTAGTGGAATCGACATCATGCTCGTGCTCGATGTCTCCGGCTCGATGCTGACGAAGGATTTTACAATCGGCGGGCAGGAGGCAACGCGCGTCGATGCCATTCGCGAAGTGACGCGGAAATTCATCGACGGCCGGCCGAACGATCGTATCGGAATTATCGCCTTTGCCGGTCGCCCATACGTCGTGAGTCCAATGACACTGGATCACGATTGGCTCTCGCAAAATCTGGACAGGGTGCGGACTGGACTGGTCGAAGATGGCACAGCCATCGGATCGGCCATGGCGGCGGCGGCCAACCGCCTCAACGACAAACGCTCAAAAAGCCACGTGCTTGTGCTTTTGACTGATGGAGAGAACAACGCCGGCAAAATACCGCCGAATACTGCCGCCGAAGCAGTCAAGGCATTGAAGATTCACTTCTATGCCATCGGCGCTGGAATCAATGGGATCGCACCGGCCCCGATCTTCACTCAACGAGGGCCCCTTACTGACGCATTGGGGAACATGCTTTACGAAAACCAGCGCGTTGAATTCAACGAAACAGGTTTGAGGGAGGTCGCAAAAATTGCAGACGGTAAATTTTTTCGGGCGACTGATACGAAGTCGCTAGAGCAGATTTATAGCGACATTGACAAGCTGGAAAAATCGACGGTAAGCGTTAAAAAATATCAACAATATCGCGATCTGTTTCCGCTCTGCCTTATGAGCGGTTGCGGTTTGCTGCTCGCGCAGATTTTGTTGTCGCAAACGATCTGGAAAAAACTGCCGTGAAGAAGATATCAATCTTATGAGCTTTGGCGCGCCACAATGGTTTTGGGGATTACTCTTAATCCCGGTCCTTGTCGCGTTGTTTATGCGCGCGGAAGCGCGCGGTGCAAAACGCTTGCGAGAGTTTGTTTCAGCGCGTTTGCTGCCGGAGCTTGCCGGAACGGTGAATCGTCCACGGCGCATCCTAAGATTCGGGTTGCAATTGCTGGGCCTCGCTTTGGCCATCGTCAGTCTGGCACAGCCGCGGTGGGGTTACACGTTTGAAGATGTGAAACGCAAAGGGCTCGACTTGCTGATCGCGGTCGATACTTCGCGCAGCATGCTTTCCAATGACGTGCAGCCTAACCGGCTCGAACGCGTCAAACTTGCCGCTCACGATCTCATTAACGAGCTACAAGGCGATCGTGTTGGTCTGATTGCTTTTGCCGGACGCGCTTTTTTGCAGGCGCCGCTCACAATCGATTACGATGCCGCGATCGAGTCAGTCAGTGATCTCGATACGAAGACCATTCCTGAAGGCGGCACAAATATCTCGGCGGCTATCAGTCTTTCGACACAAAGTTTCGGCAAAAGCGCTGTAGGAAATCGCGCGCTCGTTATTTTCACCGATGGCGAGGAGCTGAGCGGTGATGCCGTTAAAAGTGCCAAAGCCGCCGCTAATGCAGGTGTGCGAATCTTCACGATCGGCGTGGGAACTCCGTCTGGTTCGCTGATTCCGATCACCGGCGAAGATGGTGAAACGAGCTTTGTTAAGGATTCAGCAGGTCAGGTCGTAAAATCGAAGCTGGACGAAAAACGATTGCGAGAGGTCGCGCAGGCCGCCGGCGGATTTTATCTCCATTTGGAAAACGGACCGCGCACGATGCAGCAGCTCTACACCGAAGGTCTCGCGAAAATGCAAGCAGCCGAGATGGACGTGCGTCTGTCGCGTCGACCGATTGAACGCTATGAATGGCCGCTCGGCGCAGCGCTAGTCGCCCTCGCCTTGTCGATCTTGATTGGTGAGCGCAAGCGCAGCCGCGAAAGAGCTTACGCTTACACCCCCGCAAAAATCGCAACCGCGGCAACAGTGTTGTGGTTCGCCCTTTGTCAATTCGGTTTCGGTGCCGCTCCGGGGCTGGACGCATATCGCGACGGCAAATTCAGCAATGCTTACAGCCAGTTTCAGCAGACGTTAAAAACTCATCCCCAATCCCGTGCGGAGGATAAACTACAATTTGATTCCGGCGCGGCCGCTTACAAATCGGAAGAATACGGCAAGGCGCTGGAGTCGTTTAGTCAGGCTTTGCTTTCGCCCGACAACGGGCTGCAAAGCAAGAGCCATTACAACCTGGGCAACACGCTCTACCAGCGCGGCGAAACACAGAAGAGTGACGACAAAAAGTTGAGCGATTGGACTAATGCGCTCGATCATTACCAGCAGACCCTGAAGATCGAGCCGCAAAATAAAGAGGCGAAGGACAATTACGATTACGTAAAGAAGAAGATCGACGACCTGAAGAACAAGAAGCAGCAGCAACCGCAGCCGTCGCCTTCACCATCACCGCAACAGAAGGATAAACAACAAAAGCAGAATCAACAAAATCAGCAATCGCAGCAAGATCAGCAACAAAACCAACAACAACAGCAGCAGCAACAACAGGAACAACGGAATCAGCAACAGCAGAAAGATCAGCAGCAGCAATCACAAGATCGACAATCGCAAAACGGGAGCGGCAAAGATCAAAAAGAGCAGAAACAAAACGAGCAATCTCAAGGGAAGAACGAGCCGCAACAATCGAAGCAACAAAAGGGCAACCAACCGTCGCCCTCCCCTTCTCCTAGCGAGAAAGAACAAAATCAGCAACAATCAGGCGAGGGCGAACAGCCGTCTCCTACTCCCGGCGACCATGGCAACGAAATGCCTACGCCATCCCCGTCGGCCACAAATGGAGAAGGGTCGGAGGAAAATCCAACACCATCCGCTACTCCAACAGAATCGCCCCAGAAGAAATTTGCTGGTGAAGTGAAGGGAGCTGGCAAGGGGGAATCACAACAACCGTCCGATAAAAATGCGCAGGTCGCCGAGGCTGAAACGGAAAAGGAAGGGCAAATGAGCGAACGTCAAGCCGAAGCGCTTTTGCAATCGATGAAAGACGAGGAAGCGCGGGTGCAGCTTGATGAACGCAAGGCCTCGC
Organism: uncultured Candidatus Udaeobacter sp.; assembly: GCA_955652245.1. Lineage (GTDB taxonomy): Bacteria > Verrucomicrobiota > Verrucomicrobiia > Chthoniobacterales > UBA10450 > Udaeobacter. The sequence continues at coordinate 4,553 of CATPAV010000159.1, forward strand.
GCCGTGTCTATAA
>CATPAV010000160.1 GCA_955652245.1 uncultured Candidatus Udaeobacter sp.
AAGATCGGCTTTGCCTTTGATCGCGTTGTTGACGTTGGTGATGTAGGTCTGGTGATGTTTGGTATGATGGATTTCCATCGTGCGCGCGTCGATGTGCGGCTCCAAAGCATCATACGCATAAGGTAGTTTTGGTAATTCGTAGGCCATAATGAATCACGTTAGGCCACGAACAATGGAGGTCAATCGCGCGATCAGCTCTCAAAGGCGCGCGACCGGCGGACGCGCCCTACCGCACGCAACGGTAAAAACTGGGCTTATGACCAAGGCCGTTCCGATAATTCACATATGTCGCGACGGCGAGCAGCGGAAAATTCTGCCGATACATGTCGTACTTCAAATAAAACACGCGAGGGAATCCTGTGCCGGTGATTTGCTGTTCCTCCCACAAGCCGTCGGGCTTTTGCGAGCTCAGCAAAAAGCGCATGGCGCGCTGAATGCTCGAGCGATCCAGATCGCCGCATGCACAAATGCCCATTACCGCCCATGCTGTTTGGGACGCCGTGCTCTCCCCCATGCCTTTGGTCGCGGGATTTTCGTATGTCGCGCAGGTCTCGCCCCAACCCCCGTCGTCGTTCTGGCAGCTCTCCAACCAATCGCGTCCGCGCAGGATCCAATCCTGCGTCATGTCCTGGCCGATCGCGCGCAAGCCCCGCAGCACCTGCCAGGTACCGTAGATGTAATTGACGCCCCAGCGGCCGTACCACGAACCATCGTCTTCCTGCGTCTCGATCAAATATTGGAGAGCGCGTCGCACGGACGGATGATTCCCGTCAAAATCGATGTAACCAAAAAGCTCAAGCGTGCGCGCGGTCAGATCGCTGCACGTTGGATCGAGAATCGCGTTGTGGTCGGCGAAGGGCATGTCCTCGAGCCAAGGTGTTGTCACGTTTTTATCGAACGCGGCCCAGCCGCCATCCTTGCATTGGAAACTCAGTTGCCATCCAATTGCCCGGCGGAACAGTTCGTTGAGTGATTGTCGATCCTGCGGCCGAATCAGACGCAGTGCCATCAGGACCATCGCCGTGTCGTCGGTGTCCGGATAGTAAACGTTGTTGTATTCGAATGCCCAGCCGCTCGCTTCGGGATGCGGATTATTCACCGTCCAATCGCCACGCATCCGCACTTCCTTTTTGAGCAGCCAATCAGCGGCCTTTTGCAGCGCAGCGTGCTCCGGGGGAACCCCGGATTCAGCCAGGGCGATAATGTTGATCGCGGTGTCCCAGACCGGCGAGAGACAAGGTTGAATCCGAAAATCCTCTGGATCATCAACAAACAACCTGGCGAAGTCTTTCTGCGCCTTGGCGTAAATAGGATTCTTCTTCGAGTAACCGAGGGCGCGCAATGCGATCAAACTATTCAGCATCGCCGGAAACACCGCTGCGAGCCCGTCGCTCCCTTCGCCGATGCGCTCGAGCATCCACTGTTCCGCTTCTTTAAGTGCCCGCCCGCGCATGGGCCGAAACCGTAGCGGATGCAGGAATTTGAGAACATCATCGACTCGCAGAAAGAAATTGCGCCAGGTCCAGAAAGGTTCACTGCGCGGCAGCCGCAAATCGCTCTGCTCGGTTCCGAGCGGATAAAGCTCGTGCAATTGCTTTTCGCCAGGCAGCACACGCGTCGGTTTGAAGTGGTTAATGATGGAGAGCGGCACGAGCATGGCGCGACTCCAGGACGACATTTTGCAGATGTGAAATGGCGCCCAGCCCGGCAACAGCACCATTTCGACCGGGATAGTCGGCAAATATTTCCACGGAAATTGACCGAGAAGCGCAAGATAAAGCTTGCTGAAGGTGTTCATCTGCGGGATGCCGCCCAAGCGCATGATGTTGGCGCGCGCCTCCTGCATGAACGGCGCGTCCGCCGAATAGCCGGCGAGTTTAAGGGCGAAATACGCTTTCACCGAAGCGTTAATCTCACTCGGACCACCGTGAAAAATGTTCCAGCCACCGTCCAGCAGTTGCCGTTTCACAATGTGACGAACGCAACGCTGTTGCAGTTGAGCATCGACTTCGCCGCACCAATGCATAAACAGCACGTAATCGGAGCAAAGCGTGCTATCCACCAGCAGCTCGCCGCACCAATGACCATCCGGCTGTTGCTGGCGCAGAAGATTTTCCTGCGCACGGCTGACCGCTTGCGCAATCTCGGCGTCGGTCGCGGAATATGATTGCGCAAGATCTGGCCGTGCACTCGGCAAAGCGATTACGTCAGAGGAACGGTTCATAGCGTCGATCTGTAATTGTCGATCTAATGAGTCTGGATCTTATGACGCTTTCGCTGAAGCCTCGGCACGTTTGCCGGTGAGGTGCCCGTTACCGGATGTAACTCCGTTAAAGGCGAGAACTTCGCTGCCACGCCCGGTCGGCTTCGGTTTCGGACCGAAATTGAACTTCACCGTTTTCCATGTGTCGCCGCGCTGTGCTTGCAGACCCAAACTTGCGGTAGGTTCATAGCCGCAGTGCACCATGCAGTTTTCGCAGCGGCTATCGCGCGCCACTCCATTCACGACGCCGTACCGCTCCCATTGGGTTTTCTCGAGCAATTCCGCATAGCTTGAATAATGCGCGTCGGTCATGAGGTAGCAGGGGCCTTTCCACCCCCGAATGTTTCGCGTCGGGATGGCCCAGGCTGAACACGTCAAATCCCGTTTGCCGGCGAGAAATTCAAAATAAACCGGCGTCCCGAAAAGGGTGTAGCGCTGCATCCATTCCTCGATCTTTTGGAACTTTTCGATCGTCATCTTGCGGGTAAGAAAGAAATTTTCCGGCTGCAAATTCAGCCGCTTGATCATGTCCTTCTTCGCCGCGTCGTATTCGTAACCGGGCGAAATGGTGTGGCCGTCTACGCCGAGATCGGAAAGATAATCGAACATCTGCTCGACCTCTTGCATGTCGGTTTCTTTGTAGATGGTCGTGTTGGTCGCGACCTGATAGCCGAGAATCTTCGCCATCTTGATCGCGAGAATGCATTCT
>CATPAV010000161.1 GCA_955652245.1 uncultured Candidatus Udaeobacter sp.
AGCCGTTCTTTTCGGGACGCCATGGAATTGGCTCAGTCTCGCCGGGCTCGGTCTCGCGGCCGCTATCATTTTCGCTGCGATCATCTTTTCGAACTTGGCACCTGTGTTGCGACGCCCTAGTGCCGATCAATTCTTGGCGACGCAGCTCATCGCCAGCCATGTGCGTTCGCTGATGGCAAATCACCTTACTGACGTCGCTTCCTCCGACCAGCACACCGTGAAACCATGGTTGGACGCAAAGCTCGATTTTGCACCTGCGGTCGTCGACCTTTCCAGCGAAGGGTTTCCTTTGGTTGGTGGCCGTCTCGATTATCTTGAGAACAGGCCGGTCGCAGCCTTGATTTACCAAAGGCGCAAACATTTCATTAACATGTTTGTTTGGCCGGCAGAATCGAATGCGACCAGAGCCACGAAGGCGATGTCGCGCCAAGGCTATCAGCTTCTGCATTGGGTTGACTCGGACTTCAACTACTGGGCTGTTTCCGACGTTAACGCTAACGATTTGCAGACTTTTAAGCAGCTCTTCGAAAAACAGGTGCCGCATCGTTGACGACCGTCTGATCGCTCATCGCACGATCCAGCGCCACTTCGCTGGCAGTGAGTAGCGGCACATTGTGATTAAATGCACATAAGGTCGTAGGTGATGTTCTGTTGGTCTTTCAGCACCCTGCATTAATTTTCTTCCTCGAGTATCAAAAGGCGATTAGCACGCCGCTCATCGCATCAGAATTACTCTATCGGCAAGACCCGAGCTTTCGTTGCGTGGTTCCGCTCTCGAAGGATTCTGCGTCGCCAGCGACGGGAATATTCGCTCAGCAAAGCGGTATGGATAACTGAAGACAATTTTAAACGAACACAACGTTAAGTGAAACCAAACCATAAAGAGATTCACGTTATGTCAGCTTCTCTTGCTCACTATCGAAAGCCCGCTACAAGGTGCGTATCCGCACTCACTCGGTTTATGCGGCATGTGAATACGGGCACTCTGGCGTTTGTCATGTTCGTTGCTCTGGCGCTTCTAAGTAGCACCCACGGCAAGAACTCGGAAGCAAGAGAGTCACCTCCTCCCAAAGCTACAACGACTGAGGTTGTCATCGATAACTTCAGCTTTTCACCAAAAACAATCACGGTACCGATCGGCGCGACCGTGACCTGGACCAACCACGATAACGTGCCGCACGTCGTGACGAGCGCTGACGATCAGTTCAAGAAGTCGCCTGTATTGAAGGCGGGTCAGAGTTTCTCCAACACCTTCGCCACGTCAGGAACTTACTCTTACTTCTGTTCCATCCACCCGCGGATGACAGCGAAGATAATCGTTAAATAAACCATCAACCACATCCCGACTAGATGAAATCAACACTCTGTTCGCTCTTTTTGAAAATCACTTTATTGATCGCATCGCTAACCTTCTCGTTTGGCAGTTCAACGTACGGGCAAGCGAGAGATAGGAGTGTGCTATCTCCCGGCCCTGTCCGACCAGGGAGTTTCGACTGTCGCACCGAGTTGCCTCAAGGTTATCTAAAGGTCTATTTGGTCACCGATGAATCCAACGATGGCGACGCGTGGTACTTTCCACGTAGCTCTTTCGCCATCTACACGACCGATGGAAAGCTCTTTAAAAACGTCAAAAGCCAACATTTGGCGGACGATGAAATTCCCGAGGTCGTGGCGTTGCCCGTTGGAACTTACACGGTCGTAGCTCGATCAAAGAGAGACGGATACGGCCGCATCCTCGTTGTCATTAAGGAAGGTCAGCAGACGATCCTTGACTTGAATCTCTGGGAGAAGAAGACGCAAAGGCGCTTAGCACACAACTGACGAATTGCGATTTATGAACTCCGAAAAGAAGAATGAGATTGGCGTAGATGATAATAATGGCCGCGTTCTGAAAATCCGAGAAGCGGCTGCCCTCGCATTAGAGGAATTAGACCAATTGCGTTCAGCCCATCGGTGTGTGTTGCATATACGAGGCGTCGGCAGAATTACGGCACCGGATTCAATCTTTTTTGCAAGAGAGAATCGCCGCCCGTCCCACGCGCAATCTGACAGGGAAAATCATCGTCGAGTAAACATCACCCCACCGACTATATGAAATCACCACACTGCTCGTCTTTTTTGAAAACCGCGCTCTTGATTGTTCCGTTGGCCTTGTGCTTTGGCGGTTCAACCGTTGTGAAAGGAGATAGCGATCCATTATCTATCGGCGCGGTACGGCCGGGGATATTGGACTATCGCACCGAATCAGCCCAAGGCTATCTAAAGGTCTATTCGGCGACCGATGAGTTCAATGATGGTGCTCTCGCCTATTACTCGCACAGCTCCTACGCAATCTACACGATTGACGGAGAGCTCTTTAAAAGCGTGGAAAATCACATTTCGCGCAGTGACGAAAGCCCCGAGTTAGTGGCATTGCCCGCTGGATCTTACCTGGTGATAGCCCGATCTAACAGACACGGAGACGTCGGCATTCGCGTTGCCATCAAGGCAGGCCAGCTCACGGTGCTCGACCTCGACCTCGGCGGAGGGGGCGAACAGACGGTTAGCTTCGCGCGAGTCGTCGCGCCTGGCGGACAACTGATCGGTGGTTCGCGAATTCAAGCCCCGTCGTGACTTCTCAATCTTACGAAAACTTGCATGAACTCCGAAGCGAGGAATGAGTTTGACGCAGAGTACGACGATCGCGTCCGGAAAATCCGCAAAGCGGCCGCTATCGCGTTAAAGGAATTAGACCAATTGCGTTCAGGCGGACCCATGACGCAAGAAGCACTCCATGCAGAGGTCGCGCGCATCGCACGAGAGAAGCTCCAGCCGCACGGATGCGATCTCGTTGTTCATCGGATGGATGATGGCGTCACGCGATTCTTAATCAAGGTCCAGAGCACTGGGAGAGGATACGATCTAATCAAGAGTTTTTTCCATGGTGACGATGGGATCGATTCCACAAATAGGAGCATGACTTATGACGCTTGAACTAAACGGTCGGAAAGTCGTTGTGATAGATGGAACACACGACCTCGGCCACACCATTGCTAAATCTGTGTCACATCAAGGGGCCGACGCGGTGATCTGGATACGTGAGTGGAAGGGTGACGTGAACGAATTGAAACAGCTGCTGCCAAGAATGGAATTACCGCCGGCGATCGTGTCGCAGCAACAAGCCAACGGAACATCACCACATATTTCACTCTGGCGTCAGTCGATGGGTGCACACAAATCCTACTGGTGATCCGGTTGAATAACGCCAGAACCTTACGTCTCACTCTCAAAGATTTTTGGAATAAAAATGCGCCGGATTGGTAGGGAAAGGCGTGAGGCAATCTGCCAAGCACCTAAATAAAACCAAAATCCAAACAAACCAAAATAATAAAACCCACATTCTATGCAATCTGATATCCATCACTCTGACGACAACGGCGCCAAAGAGGCCACAGAATCATCGCAATTAGCGACCTCGTTCTCAGCGCCCAACCGCCTCGCCAGGCGATCCTTTCTCCGACGCCTTGGACTGGGCGCAGCTCTTCTGGCGCCCGGTGCCGCCTTGCTAAGCGGCGCCAGCAAGGCTTTAGCAGCTAATGGCAGCCAAACGCTCACACCAGGTGATGTTGCGATCCTCCAGCTCCTTGCTGCCGCAGAATTGATCGAAGCCGACCTTTGGCAACAGTACAGCGAACTTGGGGGCATTAATGCGCCAACCTCAGGCTACACCGCCGCCCTTCAAATTCTTGATGGAGACCAGCTTCAGTATATTTCCGATAACACCGACGATGAGATGAGTCACGCGGCTTTCCTAAATGCCTATTTAAAATCCAAAGGCGAGCAGCAGGTTGACCTGAGGCAGTTCGCCAGGTTG
>CATPAV010000162.1 GCA_955652245.1 uncultured Candidatus Udaeobacter sp.
ATAAAGCTCTGATGGACCGCTCGGCGGCGACTTCGCGTAATCTGGGCGTCGCACAACTCACCGCTAAAAAATAGCAATGGCGCGACAGCGGGGGCGTTTCGTTTCTGCTAACGGTCAGGGCATGCTATATTTTGGCGCTAATCGCAATCGCTTCGCCCGAGTAAAAATATCGCTTGTTCGCGCATTCTCCGTTCCGCTCTACGCGTTATTTTCGATCGTTTGTTCAACCCATTCGGTTTATGCAACCGAACGCCACTTCGCATTCACGTATGAGGTCGCAACTACTGCGAAGGGCGAACTTGAACTCGAGAATTGGGTCACGTGGCAGTTCCACGGCGGCCGAAACGGAGATCCAAGTTCGAGCGAATTCGATTTTCGCCACGAGTTTGAATACGGCATCACTGATCGATTGCAGACGTCGCTGTATTTCGCCGATTGGCATATCAACGATCATTTCGACAGCACTGATCACGTCCAGTACGATGATGCCGCGCTGGAAATAATCTATCGCCTCTCGAGTCCTGTCACCGACGCGCTAGGCTCGGCGATTTACGGCGAGATCCGCGGCGGACCCCAATTGCTCGAACTCGAAAGTAAAGTTCTCCTACAGAAAAATTTTGGGCAATGGATTGCCGCTTATAATGCAGCGCTGGAAGCACGCTGGAGGGGCGAACACCTCGAAAATCGCGAAGGCGAGTTCTCGCAGGCCGCCGCTGTGAGCTTTGAAATCAGCCCTCGCTTCACTGTCGGAGCTGAGGCGCTGCACGAGATCGACATGCCGAACTGGAATGAACCTGAAAAATCAATTGTGTGGATGGGGCCGAACGCTTCAGTGCGATTTAGTCACTGGTACGTTACGGTGACTGCACTAGCTCGGCTAAGCGACAATCCTGGCGAACCCGACGTGCAAACCAGATTGATCACTGGCTACGAATTCTAAATTGCCATTCGATTCAACTATAGCTCACGCCGTCGAGTAAAACGCGCCGAGGATTGCACCAAAGACAACGTGCGCGATGACGATCGAGATCGGCGTGCGGAACCGCGAAACCACTCTTTTGTAATAAAACGCGGAGTTCTCGACTTTACTTAGCTAAGATTGACATCTCCGATGGATCGCGACGAACAAAGGGTTCGATTTCTAAGTCTGCTTCGGCCGATTGAGGGCGACCTCGAAAATTATTGCCGCCGGATGGTCTTTGAGCGGCGCGATTTCGAGGACGCGCTGCAAAACGCGGTGCTACGCGCCTTTCGCGCGTTTGATCGTTATCACGACGACGCCAGTTTCCGCGCCTGGATGTTCAAGATCTTAACGAACGAAATTTTCGCCATGAACCGGAAGCGCGGTCGCATCGCTGAGTTCGAGATCGCTGTCGAACCGGAGGAGATGGAAGAATTCGCCGCACTCGATTTTGCCAGCGAAGCTCCGATTTCGTGGGAAGCGCTGGCCGACGCGCTCGACGAAGAGTTGCTCGTCGCGTTGCAAAGCTTGAACGACGCCGAGCGCGCCGTCTTGCTCATGCGCGCGATCGGCGACTTGCGTTACCGAGAAATCGGCGAATGCCTCGGCGTTCCGCTCGGGAGCGTGATGGGAAATCTCTCACGCGCGCGACAAAAAATGCGCGACGCGATTCTGCGCGCGCGACGGAGGTCATTACGATGAAGTGCGCGGAAGTCAGAAAATTTGTCCGACTCTATCTCGATTCGGAGCTGGACACTGAACACAGCTTCGAAGTCGAGCGGCACCTCGAATCCTGCGCGGAGTGCGCCGGTTTGTTTGAGGCGGAGAAGAAATTCGACGATCGCCTCAGCCGATTCTTAGGGCGCGGCGACGCGACGCGCGCCCTCTGGGAAAATATCGAATCGCAAATTCTGCCGGTGCGGCTTGGGAAATTAAAAGCGCTTTGGCCGGTCGCGCTGGCCGCTTCACTCATCGTTGCTGCGAGTGTCGTTTTCTTCGCGAGATCGCGGAATCTCGATCTTGCGAATGCCGTCGAGGAATGCCACAGCGCTTACGTCCACCAACTGACCACGCCGGAGTTTGTGGGCGCGGTGCCTGAGAAAATCGCGCAACAATTCGGCGGGCAGCTGGATGCGGCGGCGTTCGCTTATCTTCCTTCACGAACGACGTTCAGCTCCGGCGGGGCACGCTTGTGTCATGTCGAAGGCGTGCCAGTCGCGCTCATCTTAGGCCACAACGGATCGACGCCTGTGTCGATGATCGTGCTCAAAAAAAGCGAGCTCGATCATTTTCCAACTATGAAACAACGGCTCGAATCCGGCGATCCGATCGTGTGCGGACGCTCGGGCCGTTATCAGTTCGCGGCGCGCTTTGTCGACGATCATGTTGTCTGCCTCGTCGGCGACACGCCGCGGGCGGTGCTCGAGGATTTATTGAAAACAGTGCGCCGCGCCGATGGTTAAGGCTGCGCTCAAAAATCCACACGCGGTCATCGTGCTCGCGCTGGCGATCCTTGTCATCGGGCTGACTGCGATCTCGAAGTTGCCCACCGACATTTTGCCGACGTTCAAAACGCCGGCCGTGCAGATCGTCACGTTTTATCCGGGAATGCCGGCTGAGGTAATGGAAAAAGACATCACCACGCGTCTGGAACGTTGGACGGGGCAATCGAACGGCATCGCGCGGCAGGAGGCGAAGTCGATGGTGGGCGTGAGCGTGGTGAAAGATTTCTTTCGCGAAGATGTCGAT
>CATPAV010000163.1 GCA_955652245.1 uncultured Candidatus Udaeobacter sp.
AGGCTGTGAGGAAATACATACTCATCGCCGTTGGTGCCGCATTGCTCGTAGGTTGTGAGCAAAAACAGACCAAGGTCAATCCACCTGCCGAGAACAGAGAGGGCAAGACGACCGTGATGAATCCAGCTCCAGCTGCGTCGAACGAAACCGAGACGGACCCAACGATCAATCAGACGCCTTCAGCCGGCGGCGAGACGGAGGCAGACACGACGGCTGATGCGACGCCTTCATCCAGCAGTGAGGCGGAGACGGAAGCAACGATTAGTACGACGTCTTCATCCAGCGGCGAGACGGAGATGGACCCAGGGATTGATGCGACGCCTTCATCTGGCAACGAGGTGGAAACGGACACCACAATTGATGCGACGCCTTCAGTCAGCGGCGAGACGAAGACCGATTCCAGCGCCACGACTTCTTCGCCAACTCCCTAGCTCTTCGGTCGCCCTGTATTTGCAGAGTGTTCTCCCGAGTTGGTTTGGGGGAAGGTTTTTGCTGTAACGATCGACGCAACCCGCGCCTGCTATGCAATTGCTAGATCGATAACATAGATATGCTGGGAACAGGCTCGCTTTCCTTTCCGAAAAACCGTCGCATAACCCGAACGTCGGAATTCGAGCGTGTGAAACAACATGGTTACGCAGAGCGTGGAAGGTTGATGACGCTCAGCGTGCTCGCGATGAAGAATGCCGGTCCATGCCGCGCCGGTTTTATCACTACGCGAGCTATCGGCAGCGCAACTATTCGCAATCGTATTCGACGCTGCCTACGGGAAATTGTGCGTAAGCACCAGTACGATCTGCGAGAAGACTTTTGGATTGTGCTCATCGCCGGGCGCGATGCTGCGAGTGCTAGTTATCGCGCGTTGGAAGATGAGTGGTTGCGTCTGGCAAAACGCGCTTCTATCCTAGCGCCCTGATGCTCGGATTGCTTCGCTTTTTCATTCGGCTTTACCAATTCACACTGTCGCCGCTGCTCTGTTTGCTCGGCGGACCTGGGTCGGGCTGTCGATTTACACCAAGCTGTTCGGCGTATTTTTTGGAAGCAATTGAGATCCATGGTGTTGTTCGCGGAAGCTGGCTCGGCCTGAAGCGATTGGCGCGGTGTCAACCGTGGGGTGGGGTTGGGCATGATCCGGTCCCGGCGCGGAACCATAATGTGGTGCATCGCTCGACCAGGCGTTGCGTCTGTGAATAGCCGCTTCGGCATGATTTTTTATGGATCGAACCGCGTGGATTGCCGTTACTCTTTGCGTAATTGGCCTCGTTTTATGGGAGCTTTATCTTGCAAAGCAGACGCCGCCAAGACGCGCTCCGGTCAATGCGCCGTCGGAGGCCTCTGCGGTCCCAACACTAACGGCTAGTCCTTCAGCGCCTCCGCTCGCGACCGCTCCGGCAACCGCTCTCAAACCGGAAGAAGCAGCGCCGAGCTTCCCGGAGAAGATAGAAACGCTGCGCAATTCCGATGTCGAACTTCGCCTAACGAATCGGGGAGGTGGAATTAAGGAAGCGGTTTTGCTAAAGCAAGTCGCCGAGAAAGGCCAGCGCGTTATCCTGAATTCATCCGAGTGTGCCCCTATCGGCGCAATCATTGAGCAGCCATCAGCGCCCGCGCTTCCCGAGTTCACGGCATCTCCGCAATCGAATTCAGCGGTCCAGTTCGAGCGTACCACGCCCGAGCAGATTACGACTCGCAAAAAGTTTTTCTTTCCGCCGTCCACGGAGAAGAAAGACAACTTTATCATTGGACTGGATGTCGATCTTGAGAATCGGGGGCCGAAGCCTTACCAGACTGCTGGTTATTTTGTGACGCTCGGATCTGCCGCTCCGATTCACCCGAAGGATTATCCTTCTTATACGCGCCTGGTTTGGTGCATCGATGGACGGGCGAAAGGTATCGATGTTGGTTGGTTCGGCGGCGGGAGCGGCTTTCTCGGTATGGGCCAGCGCGCCGCGCGTCCTTTTTATGAGCAAAATATCTCGGGCGCGGAATGGGTCGCGGTAAGCAATCAATTTTTCACAACGTTGATGGCGCCTCTCACGGCCAAGGCCAATCAGGTTTGGGGCCGGCGTTTTGATGTTGCGCGCGCGCCTGACCAAAAACTACTTGGGATCGAGGGCGCGTTGGGAATGCCCGGCTTTCAATTGCAACCGGGCCAAACCTACAGCGCGCGCTTCGAAATTTATGCCGGGCCAAAACTCTATCATCGTCTGGCGCAGCTTCCGCACAACGAAGCCGAGATCATGGATTTTGGGATGTTTAAAATCGTGTGCCAATTCCTCCTGAACTTCATGAACTTGCTGCACAGCTGGCTGGGAAATTATGCTGCTGCCATTCTTGCTCTGACCACGATTATCAAGCTTGTGCTCTGGCCGATTCAAAACAGAGCGAACCGTTCGATGCGGCAGATGTCCGCGCTCTCGCCGAAGATGCAGGAGCTGCGCGAGAAATACAAAGACGATCCAACTCGGATGAACCAGGAGGTGATGAAACTTTACAAATCGTACGGTATCAATCCCGTCGGCGGCTGTTTGCCGATGGTGATTCAGATCCCGATTTTCTTCGGTCTTTTTAAAATGCTCGGCCAGGCGGTGGAATTGAGAAACGCGAAATTCCTCTGGGTGAGGGATCTTTCACAGCCAGATACGGTGGCGCACTTGCCGATACTGGGATGGCCCGTGAATATCATTCCGCTTTGCATGGCTGCCACGCAGATTTGGTTGATGCAGATGACGCCAAAAACCGGCGATGCTACGCAACGCCGGGTGATGATGTTCACGCCTCTGATCTTTTTATTTATCTGCTACAATTTTGCGGCAGCTCTGGCATTGTATTACACGACCCAAAACCTCTTCAGTATTTTGCAATTCTATCAGAATAAGAGACAACCAATGCCGACGCTCGAAAAAGTCGCGGCCGCCGGAAAACGGAAACGATGATGACACCGAAAGAACTACTCGACACGATGCTCGGTTATCTCGGTTTCGTCGTGCAAATCGAGGAGATGAAAAACGAAGGCGGCAACTTGACCCTCCAAATTTACACCGAGGAAAGCCGCCGCTTAATCGGCCGAGATGGCGAAACACTCGAGGCGATCCAGTTTTTATTGAATCGGCTGCTGCAGGCCAAAGACAAAGATGCCGAAAAAGTGATCGTCGATTGCGAGCATTACCGCTCCATGCGCGAAGACCGTATCGTGCAGCGCGTGCGAGAACTGGCCGATCGCGTTCGCATCACCGGTCGCTCGCTTCAACTCGAGCCGATGAACTCGTACGAGCGGCGCCTCGTCCATAACGCGTTCAAAGACGATCCTGACGTGGCGACCTGGAGCCCATCTGATTCCGCGCGGATCAAACAAATCACATTGCTCAAGCGTCAGAGAAAAAAGGAACCCGCGCACAAAGAGTAGGGCGCGACCGCCGGGCGCGCCGATGTAATGTAGCGGCGCTCTATGAGCGTCGCATTGTTCGGCGGTCGCAGACCGCCGCTACAAATCTGGAGTAAATCGCGCAGCTTCTTTGGCTTCTCCTGGGAGTATTTCCGGTCGCCAGCGAAATTTTTCCAGCAGCGGATTAGATTTGCCTTCGACAGCGTCTGCAACGATTTCGCCCAGCACCGGCGCGAATTTAAATCCATGTCCGCTATCGCCAGTTGCAACAACTAAACCCGGGCGTTCCGGATCCGGGGCAATCCAAAAATGTCCGTCGCGCGTATCGCAGTACAAACAAATCCGCTTATAGACAATCGGCGCGTCAGTGAGCGTGGGAAATGTCCACGACAGAAACTCGCGCAAATCTTTTTCTTCCTGCGGAGTAACTGCGCGCTCGGGAGATTCCGGCGACATTTCCC